>NZ_FWFO01000006.1 GCF_900172225.1 Falsiruegeria litorea R37 | reverse complement strand
CACGTCGGTGATGTAGACCACGACCTTGACCAGATGGCTCATGTCGCCGTCGGCTTCTTCGATCAGCTGGCGAATGTTCTGCATCACCTTGTGGGTCTGCTCGGCCGGGTCGTGGCTGTCGATGTTGACCGCATCATCCAGGTTTTGCGGGCACTGTCCCCGCAGATAAACGGTCTTGCCGCCTTGGGTGACAACGGCCTGACACAGGTCGTTGTCCAGGTTCTGCTCAGGGTACGTCTCGGACGTGTTGAACTTGCGTATGCGCGTGTGAGCCATGTCTTGGATTCCGTCTGATTATTCTGCTGCGGGGGCGATGATGGCGGCTTGGCCATCGTATTCGGCATAGGCGCGCTGGATCGCGATCTGATCAGCGATGTATTTTGCGTCGTGCCAAACCCCCCAAAGGAAGGTCGATCCCCGGCGCGATTGCCACGGCAGGCCCAGGAAATAGATGTCCGGTTCGACGGAAACGCCACGCTGATGAATGGGGGCACCGCGATCATCAAAAGCGTTGGCCTTGATCCAGCTGAAGTCCTGACGGAAACCAGTGGCCCAGATGATCGTCGTGATGCCCTCTTTGGCGAAATCAATCGAGGTCAGCGGATTGGTCAGGCAATCGGGATCGGCAAAGGCCTGACGCGCTTCGGGTTCTTCGGGCAGGTCCAGACCGGTGCGCACGACATAGGCATCCGCCAGATCCAGCATTTCCAGATAGTTCGCGTCGCCAGCGGCCACATTGCCCTGAAGGTCGTTGGCAAAGGACAGAACGCCATCCTCAAACCCTTTGGTCATACCGACCAGAGTGACACCTGCGTTGCCCAGACGGCGGAAATCCATCGTGTGGCCGCCATAGGCCCCTGAAACCGAAATGGTCACATGCTCGGTGCCTGGCTTCATCGCCGCCACGTCCCACAAGCCCAGAACGCCCAGCCACCAGACAAAGTCGCGGCCACGGTAGCGGCGCGGCGGGCGGTCGTGTGGACCAACCGACAGGAACACCTTGCGACCTGCGCGGTTCAGCTCATCGGCGATTTGCGCACCAGACGAACCCGCGCCCACAACCATCACAGCACCGTCGGCCAGCTGATCGGGGTTCTTGTAGTAGAACGAGTGCACCTGTTCGACGCCCGGAGTTTCCGGCACGATCGGCGGAATGACCGGGTGCTGGAAGGCGCCGGTTGCGGCCACGATGCGCTTGGCGTGGATCTCTCCGTCAGTGGTCTGGACACGAAAGCCCCCTTCGCCGGGCAGGCGCTCGGCGCTCAATGCCTCAACCCCTTCGCGGATGGGGGCATTCACCATCTGTGCGTATTCGACCAGGTACTCGGCGACGCGATTTTTAGACACGAACGCATCCGGGTCATCGCCTTTGAACAGCAGACTGGGGAACCGGTCATGCCAGGCCGGACCATTTGCAACCAGAGCATCCCAGCGTCCCGTCCGCCAGGCCTCGGCCGTGCGGTTCTTTTCCAAAATCACATGCGGCACATTGTTGTTTCCCAGGTGCTCACTGAGCGCAATCCCGGCCTGACCGCCGCCAACAACCAAAGTATCGGTTTTTTCAATTGTCATGTGTCGGTTCCCTTCAAGGATCCTCCGGATTGCTCCGTAAGGTCGAAAATTCCTGCGCCAGAGCTGATCCAGGTCACGGTTTGGGTCGTCTTTGCCGGGGGCAATGAGGCTACGAACCAGGGATCATCCGTTCCGTTTCAGCACGTGTTGCGCGTTTCGACGTAAGGGTTCCACAAGTTGAATTTGGGCGAAATAACTCTCTAACTTACCCCTAGTTAGGCTATGGCTAATCTCTGACGGATCAGTCGCTTTGCCCCGACAAATAGGGGGCAATCAGGTAATACAGCTCGCCTTGAGACGAGATCTGGCACTTTTTGTAAAGCTGTTTGCGGATCACTTTCACCGTTTGCGGGCTGATCCCCAAGGTGAGCCCGATGGAAATGGACGAGTGCCCCTTGAGCACCAACAGCGCCACCTCGGATTGCCGCCCGCTGAGCGCGATCCCCTTGTCCTGTTCCAGGCGTTGACGCAGATCACCTGCCACATCCGGCGGGGTGGTGTTTTCTTCCGACCTCAGATCGCCCCAATTTCGACAGACAAGCGCGTTTACGACCGGGGCAATCCGGGTCGCACCCTCGCGGTCCTTGGTAGAAAACCGGCTGCCCGTGGTTTCATCCCGCCCGATGCAAACCGTGATCGAAACTCCCGGCGCGGGCGAGCAAAAGAACGCCAGCTCATCCGTCAGCGTCGTGTTTCGATAGTAGGATTTGAAATACTCGTTCCGCTGAAACTGATCGGGGGCAACATCCGACAAACGATAGAGGCCCGCAGGGGCCTTGCTTTGGTGCAAGCCAAAAAATGGGTCCAGCAGATAGGCGCCGCCAACGTATTGGCTGTCGATCCGATCAAAAACGCGGCTGGTGCGCGCGTGAGTGTAAAACACGCGCGGCGGGCGACCCTGAAAGAACGCCAAGATACCGATGTTGTCGAACACGCAAACCGCATCAAGCCAATCTTGAAGGGTTTCGCCAAACTGTTCGGTACCTACGGACAAGATCAGCTGCCCCAGCTTGTCTGGTGCCATATCGGGGGACATGGGTGCATACCTCCTTGGGGGTATATACCCCCTTAACCTACCCACTTAGGATAATGGTCTGAAATTGGTGGTATGCAACAGCCAAAACTAAAGGAGCCAGCCGTGCGTGATCCCCGTTACGATATCCTGTTCGAGCCGATGAAGATCGGCCCCCTCACAGCCAAGAACCGGTTCTATCAGGTGCCCCACTGCAACGGTGGCGGCTATCGCGATCCCTCGGCGGCGGCGGCGATGCGTGGCATCAAGGCCGAAGGTGGCTGGGGCGTGATCTTCACCGAGCAATGTGAGATGCACCACACCAGTGAAATCACCCCGTTCATTGAGCTGCGCCTGTGGGAAGACAAGGACATCCCGCAACTACGCAAGATGTCCGAGCAGATGAAAACCCATGGCGCACTGGCGGGCATTCAGTTGGCCTATTCCGGCATCAACGGCCCGAACCTTTATACCAAAGAGGTGCCATTGGCGCCGTCCGCCCTGCCGATCCGCACCTTCACCAATGACCCGGTTCAGGCGCGGGCACTGGACAAGCAGGACATCAAGGATCTGCGCCGCTGGTTTGTAAACGCCGCAAAACGGTCCAAGGATGCGGGCTTTGACCTGATCTGCCTCTATGGTGCGCATGGCTTTGGCATTTTCCAACATTTCCTGAGCCGCGCCACCAACCAGCGCAGCGACGAATATGGCGGGTCTTTGGAAAACCGTGCCCGGTTCAGCCAAGAGGTGATCGCAGACATGCGCGACGCCATCGGGGACACCATGGCAATCACCTTGCGAGTCAGCTTGGATGAAACAATTGGCGAGCTTGGGTTTTCCAACGCCGAGGTGCGCGATTACATCGAGATGAACAAGGACCTGCCCGACCTTTGGGATCTGGCGCAGGGCACATGGGAAGATTGTTCAGGGCCAAGCCGCTTCAAAGAAGAGGCCGCTCAGGAACAATTGGTGCGCGGTATCCATGAATTGACCGACAAGCCGATTGTGGGCGTGGGCCGTTTTACCTCGCCCGACGTCATGGCCAAGATGGTCAAATCTGGCACGCTTGATTTCATCGGCTGCGCGCGCCCGTCGATTGCCGATCCGTTCCTGCCCAAAAAGATCGAAGAGGGCCGGATCGAGGACATTCGCGAATGTATCGGCTGCAACATCTGCATCACCGGCGACATGACCATGTCGATCAGCCGCTGCACCCAGAACCCCACCTTCATGGAGGAATGGCGCAAAGGCTGGCATCCCGAAAAGATGAACGACAAGGGCGACAGCGACAACGTGCTGATCGTGGGTTCCGGTCCCGCAGGGCTCGAGGCCGCCTGGGCGCTGTGTCGGCGTGGTTATGACGTCGCTGTGGCCGAGGCACGCGATGTGATCGGCGGGCGCGTGGCGCGTGAACGCCTGCTGCCAGGGCTCAGCGCCTGGGGCCGTGTCGTCGACTACCGCGACTATCAACTCAGCCAGCGCCCAAATGTCGAGATCTACCGCGAAAGCGAGCTGGACGCCGACAGCATCCTGGAGTTCGGGTTCGAAAACGTCTGTATCGCCACCGGGTCCACCTGGCGTCGGGACGGAGTATCGCGGCAACACGTGGTTCCCATGCCAATTGCAGAAGGCGCCAAAATCTATACCCCCGACGATCTGATGGATGGCACCATCCCTTCGGGTCGCGTGGTGGTTTATGACGACGACCATTACTACATGGGCGGGGTTCTGGCGGAACTGCTGGCCAAACAGGGCGCTCAGGCTACGCTGGTGACCCCCTCTGCCTTTGTCAGCGACTGGACCAACAACACTCTGGAACAGATCGCGATCCACCCGCGTCTGGTCGAGGCCGGAGTTGAGATCGTGCTGAACCAGGGCGTTACTGAAATCCACCCCGATCACGTGGTGTCAAACTGCGTCTACACGGATCGCACCTGGAAGATCGAAGCCGACGCCGTTGTCATGGTCGCCTCACGGCTGGAAACCAACGGCGTCTACAACGACCTCAAGGCCCGCGAGGCAGAATGGGCGGATGCGGGCATCAAGTCGGTCAAGCTGATCGGCGACGCCAACGCCCCCGGCCCGATCGCCTGGGCCACTTACGCTGGTCACCGCTACGCGCGCGAGTTGGACGGAGAGGACATCGGCGACGCCCTGCCCTTCCGCCGCGAGATTACCGAGCTGGCGGTCGACTGAGCAAGAACAGCGGCGACGCGGGCAATATCCCCTGCGTCGTCACCCCTGCGCCCGGATCATGTCAGCGGCCTTTTCCGCGATCATGATCACGGGCGACGCTGTGTTGCCCGACACGATCTTGGGCATGATCGACGCATCCACCACGCGCAACCCGTCAAGCCCGCGCACGCGCAGTTCGGGGTCGACGACTGCGCGCGCGTCCGTGCCCATTTTACAGGTGCCGACGGGATGGAAAATGGTTGTGGCGATATCCCCCACCGCCTTGACCAGGTCCGCATCGCTTTGGACGGTTGGACCTGGCAGGATCTCTTCGGGTTCATACTGCTCAAGGGCGGCAGCGGTCATGATCTGGCGCGCTTGCTGCACCGATTTCGCCGCCACCATTCGATCGCGCGGCGCCGAGAGATAATTCAGCCGAATGTCGGGCTGTGCATCGCGGTCAGTGGTGGTGATGTGGCAATGCCCAACGCTTTCCGGGCGCAGGTTGCAGACGGATACCGTGATGGCCGGGAATGGGTGCAGCGGGTCGCCCAGCTTGTCGGTCGACAGCGGCTGCACGTGGTATTCCAGATCAGGAGTGGCCAGTGATGGGTCGGACTTGGTGAACATGCCGAACTGACTGGGCGCCATCGACATCGGCCCCGATTGGGTCAACCCGTATTGCAGCGCGATCCGCGCCTTACCCCACAGCGAATTGGCCAGCGTGTTCAGCGTCTGCGCATTCTTCACCTTGAACACGGTTCGGATCTGCAGGTGATCCTGCAGGTTCTCGCCCACACCGTCGCTTTCGTGCTGAACTTCGATACCGTGGTCGCGCAGCACCTCGCCCCGGCCAATCCCCGACAATTCCAGCAACTTGGGCGAGTTGATCGCGCCCGCTGCCAGCAGAACCTCGCAGTTTGAACGCGCCTCGAGCATCTGGCCCTTGTGACGGAACCGGATGCCGCGCACGGATTTGCCCTCAAGGATCAGGCTGTCGGTTATGGCCTCGGTCAGCACCCGCAGATTCGGGCGCTTCATCGCGGGACGCAGGAACCCCTTGGCCGTGTTCCAGCGCACGCCGTTCTTTTGGTTGACCTCAAAGAACCCCGACCCCTCGTTGTTGCCATCGTTGAAATCGCCTCGCGGCGCGATCCCGAATTCTTTGGCGCCTTCTTGCACGGCCTTCAGAATGTCCCAGCTAAGCTTTTGCTTCTGCACCTTCCATTCACCGCCCGCCCGGTGCATGTCGGTGTCGCCTGCGTGGTGATCTTCGGACTTCAGGAAATAGGGCAGCACATCGTCCCAGCCCCAGCCCGCATTCCCCATCTGCCGCCAGCCGTCATAATCCGCCGCCTGCCCGCGCATATAGATCATCCCGTTCACCGAGGTGCAGCCGCCCAAAACCTTGCCGCGCGGATAGACCAGCGCACGCCCGTTCAACCCGGGCTCGGCCGCTGTCTTCATCATCCAATCGGTGCGCGGGTTGCCGATGCAATACAGGTAACCCACAGGGATATGCACCCAGTGGTAATTGTCCGATTTCCCCGCCTCAAGCAGCAGAACGCGTGCTCCGGGATCCTCGCTCAACCGGTTGGCCAGAACGCATCCGGCTGTCCCAGCCCCAACGATGATAAAGTCAAAATCGCCGTCCAGGCGGGTTGTGTTGGTCATTGTCACTCACTGTCAGGCTTGGTCAACCGCGGTAGTCCACCACAAGTTTACCCACCATAGCCCCGGTTTCTATGATTTCATGTGCAGTTTTCAGGGTCTGCGCGCTTAGGCCGCCAAGAACCCGAGTTTGCGTTGTCCGGATCACCCCATCATCGATCAAGCGCGCCATTCGCGCTAGGATCTGGCCCTGACACGCCATGTCAGCGGTCGAAAACAGCGAGCGGGTGAACATCAGCTCCCACATCAGCGCGGCCGACTTACCCTGCAGCGCCGAGATGTCCAGCTTTTGATCCGTTTCAACGATGGTGCCGATCCGCCCCTGCGGCGCAATCAGCTCGCACATTGCGTCCCAGTGCTGTGCAGTGTCGGCATATTGCACGATGTAGTCGACAAACTCTGTCCCGGTTGCGCGGGTCTGCGCAATCAGATCGCGGTGATTGACCACGTGATGCGCACCCATGTCCCGACACCAGGCCTCGGTTTCCGAGCGCGAGGCGGTTGCGATCACCTCAAGCCCGGTCAGCTTGCGGGCCAATTGCGCGGTGACCGAGCCAACGCCACCGGCACCGCCGATGATCAACAGGGTTTCACCAGAGGCCTCGGACCGGACTTGCAGGCGATCAAACAGCATCTCCCATGCGGTCAGCGACACCAGCGGCATCGAGGCCGCCGCCGCGGCATCCACGCTTTGCGGCGCGTGCGAGACTAGCCGGTGATCCACCGCCTGAAGCTCGGCGTAAGATCCGGGCCGGTTCACGTCGCCAGCATACCAAACCCGGTCACCTTGCTTGAATCCGGTCACGTCTGGGCCAACAGCCTCGACCAGACCAACCGCGTCATAGCCCAGAACAAAAGGCTCGGGGTGGGGTTGATCCACTGCCGTGCGGATGCGCCGCTTGGCGTCCGCCGGGTTGATAGATACCGCCTCGACCGCGACCAACAGATCTTTGGGGCGCAGCTCGGGCGTTGACAGATCGACATCCAACAGGCTGTCATCGGCCTCGATTGGCAGAGAGTTCAGGAACCCGACGGCTTTCATGGAACGTCCTTTCCGACGACTCGGCGCGACCAGAAACTTTGCATCGTATCGATCAGATCGAGATACGTCTCATAACGGTTTGCATAATGGGTGAACTTTTCGGAATCGGGTTCAAATGTTTGCCGCACGCGGGTCATCCGCGCGATCCCCTCTTCGTAGGACGCTACCTGACCGATGGCGCAGGCCGCCCCGATGGCCGCCCCAAGCGCACCAGTTTCTTGCGCCTCGGCCACAGTGATGGGCACGCCCAGGCAATCGGAAAACATCTGCGGCCAATGCGGGCTGCGCGCCCCGCCGCCTGACAAAACGGCCCGGTCGAACGACACGCCCGCGTCTTGCAACACGCCGATGTGGCGGCGGTGCTCGAACATCACGCCCTCAAACAGCGCGCGCAGCAAGTGCCCCTCGCCATGCCAGCCGGCCAGGCCATAAAACCCCGCGCGAAACTGCGCCCCTTGCCCCGAGCCATAGAGGAAGGGGTGAGAGAACGGGTCGTCCATGGCCGGGCGAACTTCGCCCACGCGTGCATTGCAATAGCCGAACGGATCGTCGGGATGCCCGCCCCGCTCGACCAATTCCCGCACGTACCATTCCAGGTTGGCGGCTGATGTGGCGCTGGCCTCGATATTGACAAAGCGCCCCTGTCCGAACCCGGACGCCATGAACACCGATGGATCGACCACCGGCAGGGACGAAAACACCTGATTGATGCTCCAGGTGCCGACAATGATCGACGCCTCGCCCGCGCCCACGACACCTGACCCCAATGCGCTGGAGACGACGTCGAAATAACCGCCGATCACCGGGGTGCCGGGGGCAAGTCCGGTTGCAGCCGCGGCAGCAGGTGTGATCACGCCGGCAACCTCGGCCGGGTCGATCAGTCGCGGCAGCATTTCGCGCGCATCGCTCAGACCATATAGATTTAGCAGCGTGTCGTCATAGCGGCATTCGGGCATACGGGTCAGGCCACAACCGGACATGTCGGACAGATCGCTGACGCGTTCGCCGGTCAGCTTGTAGGTGATGAAATCCTTGCACAGCAGAACCGTCTGCGCGCGCTCAAAGACCTCGGGCCGGTATCGCTTGATCCATGCCAGCAACGTGGGTGTCTGCGAGGGCCATGGTTTTTGCAGGCAGATTTCGTGCAGGCGATCCCCATGGGCCGCACCCAGTTCAGCTGCCAGATCCGAAGCGCGCGTATCCAGCGATTGAATGCCGACCAGTGGCGCCCCATCCCGATCCAGCAGGTAAAGCCCATTGCCATGACCCGCACAGCCCACGGCGGCGATCTGATCGGCCTGCACCCGAGCCTTCGCCATGCAACCGCTAATGGCTTCGCGCGCGTTGGACCATAGCTCGTTCAGGTCGCGTTCCACATGCCCCGGTTCTGGCGTTGAGGATTGCCCATCCAAGGCATGCACCGCGATCTGCTGGCCGTTCTGATCGAACAGAACCGCCTTGATCACGGTGTTGCCGGCATCCAGCCCCAAAACGTATGTGCGGATCTCAGCCACGGTTGTAGATATCCCAGGCCTCTTCGCCATCAGCGCCATTGTGAATCATCGCCATCAAAGCCGCCACAACGGCCTTTGGATTGTCATGCTGATAGATATTGCGGCCATAAACCATCCCCTGCGCACCCTGCGCTATCAGAGCCGCCGATTTCATCAGCACGGTTTTCAGGTCTTCCTTGCCGCCACCTCGCACCAGAACCGGCACGCGGGCGGCCTCAATCACGCGATGAAAGTCCTCTGGGTCTTCGGTTGGGTCCGCCTTGACGATATCCGCCCCCATTTCCGAGGCCAACCGTACCAATGTGACAATTTTTTCCGCATTGCCATCCACCTGATATCCGCCGCGCACATCATTGGGCAGCATCACCAGCGGCTCGATCATCAGAGGCATGCCATATGTGCTGCAGGCCGCGCGCACCCGGCTGATGTTTTCCACGCATTGGCGGAACAGCTCGGGCTCATCGGGCAGCATGAACAGGTTCACCACCACGGCGGCAGCGTCCATTTCAAGCGCGCCGATGATCGGATCGTCAGCGTTTTGCAGCATTGACCACATGACCCGGTGACGCTGATCGTTATAGGGGTTGCCCATGTCGATCCGCATCACCAGCGCGGGCTTGTCCTTTTCCGGTCGGCTCTGCAACAGATCCGCCTGACCATAGGCGCATTGGATCGCGTCCGGCTTGGCATCAATCAGCGTGTTCATAACGGCTGGCATATCTTCCAGCCCCACCATGAAGCTGGGTTCGTTGCACACACCATGGTCAATGGCGACATCCAGACATCCACCATTGGTGAACATCCGGTTCATGCGGGCTTTGCTGCTAATACGCATTCTCTACTCCGTTCCTTGTTTCGTGCGGTCAAGGCATCAGACGTCACGCCGTGATACTCTGCCAATTCTTCAATCAGGGTGGTTTGCTGCCGCGCCATATCCGCCGGGCCAAGACTGCGGGCCTGCAGCATGATGTCCGAGACAGCCTCGATCACCTCCATCGAAATGGCGCCAGTGATGGCCAGCCCGGTGCGGCGCAGGATGACGTCGGACAGCGTTTCGACGAATTCGGATCTGAGCAACCAGTCAACCTCGGCCTGGGTGTAGGCGCAGTCGGGGACAAGGGGTGCGTCCTGCGCGGTAGCCTGACAATGGCGGGCCACATCTGCGGCCTGCGTTCCATAATGATCGACCAGATGCGCGGCCCGCTCGGTCGGAATGCCAAAGTCCGCTTGTAACTGCTGTTCCAGGGCACGGCGATCGGTCGGAAACCCATGCCCTCCGCCGATGGGCAACTCCAGCGTCGACAACCTGCGCGTATGGTTCAACGCACCCATGACCTGATCAGCGGTCTGTTCGGCAAAAGCGCGGAAAGTGGTCCATTTGCCGCCGATCATGCAGAACTGTGGCACCGGACCGTCCAACCGCTTGGTATGGTGACCCCGCGAAATGCGGCCCGTGAAATATTGATCGCTATGGGGCAGCGGGCGAATGCCGCTATAGCTGAATACGACCTGATCCGGCGTGACTGCAATTTCTGGGAACACCAACCGCAACGAGCCCAGGATGTATTCAAGTTCATCCGTTTCGCAGCGCACCCGGGTGGCCCGATCAACGCGAATGTCCGTAGCCCCGGCCAGCACCTTGCCCAGATAGGGAAACACGATACAGACCCGCCCATCCGTGTTTTCGAAATAGGCCATGTGACCGCCAAGCGCCTGCATCAGGTCGGGGTTGTCGATGATCAGATGCGAGCCCTTTGTGCCCGAAACCAACCGGCCCGCCGCATTGCCCGACAGGGCCTGGACCGTGTCATCCAGCCAGGCTCCGGTGGCGTTGACGATTACCTTGGGGCGCAGTTCGAACAGCTCATCCCCGCGTTGATCAAACATCGTGACCACGCCCTCTTTCTGCGTGATCTCGCAATAGTTCAGCGCAACCGATTGCGCCGACGCTTGGACCACGTCGCGCAAAAGCTCGATGCACAGACGTTCCGGGTGGCTGATCCAGGCGTCATAGTAAACCGCCGAGCGCCGCGCCGCCGGTGTAAGCCCCGGCCAGAGCTTGCGCGTCGTGCTTTGCAAGTTGAAGTTGTGGCGCGGCAGTACTCGGCGATTGCGCGTCACCCAGTCATAAAGCGACAGCCCCAACTTGATCGGCAAAGCCCCCCGGCTTGACGGTTTGCCCTGCCATCCAACAAAACTGGCCGCAGCATTGAACAGACCCGAAAAAACCGAGGTGATCGGGATGACCGTTGGCAATGGCCGCACCAGATGCGGAGCATTGCGCAGCAAAGCATCGCGTTCCTGCAGGGACTCGCGCACCAGATCGAACTCGCCGTTTTCCAGATAACGTAACCCGCCGTGGATCATCCGCGATGGCGCAGAACTGCACCCAGAGCAAAAATCATTCCGCTCGACCAGTAGAACCCGCAACCCCTGAAGCGCCAGCTCGCGGTAGGCGCCAATCCCATTGATACCGCCGCCAATGACGACCACGTCGAAATCGCCATCACTGCGCAGTTTGGCCAGGTTCTGTTTGCGTTGACTGGAAACATCTGTTCATCGGTACGGTCGGCAGCTTTGGCGTCGTGACCGAAGCTGTTCTGAATCTGGAACGCCTTCCCCAGCAAAGCGCGACGGCCCTGGTCGTGCCATCTTCTGGCACGGCCGTCTTTGACATCCTGAATGCCCTTGAAACAGCGCTTGGCAGTCAGTTGTCGGCATTCGAGGGCATGTCCGGCAACGCCATGTGCCACGCGTTGAAACATGCGCCTGGCCTGCGCAACCCCTTTGCGCGGGGGGACATCCCCGATCTTGCCATTCTGGTCGAGGTCACCCGCACCTGGGCCCCCAGGGCGGAGGAACAGGACATCGACACGTTGCTGGAGACCTGCCTGGCCGAGGCTTGGGAACTACCGACTGAACCCTTGGCCGACGCGCTGATCGGGCGCCCCGAACAGACCTGGGCACTCAGGCACGCTCTGTCCGAAGGTGTCAAACACGCAGGCCACCTCTTTGCCTTTGACCTGGCCTTTGAACGTGGCACCCTGACGGACTTCCTGGACCACATGCGCAGCGCCCTGCCCGTCAAATTCCCCGAGTTGCAGATTTGCGATTTCGGCCACTACGGCGACGGAGGTGTGCATTTCAACCTGTCCCGTCCGGGTGGCCCCCCGTCGGATCTGGCCGCCTATGAAACCCGTCTCCGCGATTGGGTGATCGACATCACCGTGCGCCAGTTCGGCGGCAGTTTCAGCGCCGAACACGGGGTTGGCCGCAAGAACCAGGCCTATTTCGACGCCTACACCCCCGCCCCGATCAAACGCCTGAACAAGGTGCTCAAAACCGCGACCTCGCCCGCCCCGCTGGGGGCTGCACGGTTCCACTGATCCCTAGGATGAAAAGACCAATATGACCGAGTTTCACAAAGCCAGCCGCATCGACGCCATCGGGGTGTCGCAAATCCTGCAGATCGGGGCCAAGGCCGCGCGGCTGAAACAACAAGGACGGCCAGTGATCATCCTGGGCGCGGGCGAGCCCGACTTCGACACGCCCGATAACATCAAGGACGCCGCCATTACTGCCATGCGCGCGGGCGACACCAAATACACCGCCCTCGATGGGACACCCGTGCTGACACAGGCCATCCAGGCCAAATTCAGCCGCGACAACGACCTGCACTTCGAATTGAACGAGATCACGGTGGCCTGTGGCGCCAAACAGATCCTGTTCAACGCCTTCATGGCCAGCCTGGAGGCGGACGATGAGGTGATCATTCCGACACCCTATTGGACGTCCTATTCCGACATCGTCGCCATCGCAGGCGGTGTGCCTGTCCTGTTGCCCTGCAGTGACAAGAACGGGTTCCGCCTGACCGCTGATGCACTGCGCGCAGCGATCACCGACAAGACCCGTTGGGTGTTGTTCAACTCGCCCTCGAACCCTTCGGGGGCGGCATACCGGCGCGAAGATTATCAGCCTCTGTGCGACGTGCTACTTGATCACCCGAACGTCTGGATCATGGCCGACGATATGTACGAACACATCGTCTATGACAGCTTTGACTTCGTCACCCCGGCGCAGGTTGAACCGCGGCTAAAGGACCGGACCCTGACCATCAACGGCGTCTCCAAGGCCTATGCCATGACCGGGTGGCGCATCGGGTACGCGGGTGGGCCGACCGACCTGATCAAGGCGATGGCCGTAATCCAAAGCCAATCGACCTCCTGTCCCTCATCCGTGTCGCAGGCCGCCGCGATCGAAGCCTTGACCGGTCCACAAGAGGTTCTGCAAGATCGCGCGTGCAACTTTCAAGACCGCCGGGATCTGGTCGTTGACGCGCTCAACGCCATCAACGGGATCACCTGCCCAACACCTGAAGGGGCGTTCTACACCTTCGCCAATTGCGCAGGCGTTCTGAACAAGGTCACTCCATCAGGCCGACGGTTGGAAACTGATACGGACTTCTGCGACTTCCTGCTCGAAGAGCATGACGTGGCCGTTGTCCCCGGCGCGGCTTTCGGCCTGTCGCCATTCTTTCGCATCTCGTACGCGACATCGAAGCAGGAATTGGAAACGGCTCTGGCCCGCATCTCAAAGGCTGTAGGATCCCTTGGGTGACACAGGTGTCGGTCGGACCGGTCACAAAGAAAACCCAGCCCGAACTAGTAGTGAAGCCGTCCGGGGTCTTCCGTCAGACCGCCACGACCAACGGCGAACCAGAGAAGGTTGTGATAGACAAAAGGCGGTGCCAACCTGCCTTTTGCCTGCTCCAAAGCTTGCGACACAACCTTTGGGTCTGTTGTGTCTTTTGCTTGGGATCTAAACGATGAGATATGCAGCAGCGACGGCCAACGGGAAGCCGATAATCAGTCTGAGCATGAACAGCGTGACCAATCGCCAGAGCTTGAAGTCTATCTTGCTTTTCATCAGAACGACGCCAGTTTCCGTCATAAAGATCAGTTGGACCAAGCCCATGATTGCAATTGCAACTCGGTTGACTTCTGACGGAATGTCAGCGCCGATCAAGACCGGGAACAGCGGGTCGGCCACGCCGGTAATGACCGCAGTCGCTGTATCGGATGCAAATTCTAAACCCAACAACTGAACCAGCGGCACAAACGGCACCGCAACCCACTGAAAGAAAGACGAGTATTCCACCACAACCATGGCAATGGTGGCAAAGGTCAACACAGGTGGCAGGATGTTGCACCACATGCCGACCAAGTCCCGAATGCTGTTGGTCAGATATGTTCCTAAGTCCGGCCCGGACTTGCCGCGCTGCAATGCTGCCTCGCTGGCGCGAGCGAAAATGTGGCCATCCTCGGACACCTCTTCTGGGCGGTTATCGATACCATTGTAGAAACTGTCCTCGATCAGGCTTAGCGGTGGAATGCGGGCCAAGATCATCGCCAGGACCAGCAAAATTCCAATCGAGGCCAAATAGTACTGGATGTAGTAATCCATGATGCCTGCGATATCCGCCAGAACGACGGAAAAAGGAATGGCCAGCATGGAAAAGCAGCTGGCGATGATGGCGGCCTCGCGGCGGGAATACAGCCCCATCTCGTATTGACGGCTGGAGAGGATGATACCCACAGAAGCCGACCCCAGGATCGAGGACATGCTGTCAACCGCAGCGCGCCCCGGAAGCCGGAACAGGATACGGAAGGGCGTTACCAACAGCGCACCGGCGAAATCCATCAACCCATATTCGGTCAGCATTGGCAGCAAAAGCGCCGCTAGAAACAGGATCGCCATAAGTTTGATGATCACCACATCGACGATGATCTCTCCGGTGAATTCGCTCCAGATCGCTTGGGGTCCGGTTTTGAGCATCACCGAAATCAGGAAAAGGGTTCCGACTGCGCGGACCAGGATTGTGAACCAAGTGACGCAGACCAGCGGCTCTAACCAGAGTGGAACATCATCCGATGCGCGTTTTGACCGCATCACCAGAGGTAACACAAATGAGATCGTCAGAACCAGCAGCAGAATCCAGTGCATCGCCTTGCCAAGCACGGCGACGATGAAGTTTGCCAAATAGACGAGCGGGATGGTGTATTCCCCACCAATGTTGAGCGGGACCAAGAACAGGATCAGGCCGATCAGCGACGGCACAACACACTTGAGGAAGAGGCCAACTGAAATGGAAGAGTGTTCCGTGCCTCTCCCTTTTGTCGGATACCGATTTGAACTTTGGGTCATGCGTTCCTCCTGAATGGTCGCATTTCATGCTGGCGCGCTCCAAGTTGACCTGACATCCCCCAATGGCCCCAATTGGACCACATGAAAGACTGCGGGTTCCAACGAAAAGGGCACTCGTAACGCAATCATCCTATCACGAGATTGCCCCCAAACGCCTCTTGTCGTCGTTGACCCTGCAAAAGTCCTTGGGTTGGCTCTCTCCCTTTTCAAGCGACTTGAAACCAGAGATTGATGCGTCTGCCCTACTCAGGGCAGACGCTTACAAAGCGAATTCGGGGAGAGAGAGGAGCCCGCTTTGTATTTGGTGTCTTAGTTTGCAGATGCGGCCTTTAGGGCCGATACAACACGCTCGGGCGTCATTGGCATATCCACCCAGACCCCGGTTGCATTGTAGACAGCCTGTGCGACGGCTGCGATCCCTGCAGCGATCGGAGATTCCCCTGCGCCGCGTGCCCCAAACGGACCAACGGGATCGGGATCTTCGACAAACAGAACTTCGGCGTCATGTGGGAAGTCGGCACAGCGCAAAAGCTTGTAGTCCAGCAAATTGCCGTTTTTCAGCGCACCGGTGTCCTCGTCAAAGATCATATGCTCGTAGATCGCAAAGCCGGACCCGCAGATCGCGGCACCGATGATCTGGTTCTTGAGAACCTGGGGGTTCACCACTGTCCCGCTGTCCTGAACGCACAGGAAATCGATCAACTTGATCTGACCCGTTTCGACGTCCACTTCGACCTCGCAGAATTGCGCGCCGAATTGACGGGCAAAGGTGGTCGAAGGCGGCATCGGCACCCGAGGGCTGCCGGTGATCGACGACGTCTGGCCCAACGTATCCGAGCGCAACTCGTTCAGCACATCAGAAAAGGGAATCCTCTGGTTGTGCTTGCCGGGATCGCTGTGAACGACCTCGCCGTTGTCCACGTCCAGTTCGGACGGATCGATACCGTCAAAGAACTCGCGCGCGGCGATGGTCAGCAGCTGGTTCTTCACATCGCGCGCGGCTTCGCGGCTGGCCCATCCGGTACGGTACATGGTCGAGGACGCCAGCGAGCCGTGGTTCCAAGGGCAGCTGTCGGTGTCGCCGGTTTCAATAGCAACCTGATCAAGGGTCAGGCCCAGTTCCTCGGCCACGACCATGGCTTGGGTGGTTTCGGCCCCTGCGCCCTGCCGCCCCACGGCGCAATGCACCTTGGCCGACCCATCGGGGTTCATCCGAACCATCGAATTGGACGCGCCTTCAAATTCAACACCGCACACATGTGCACCGGTGCCGACCCCAATCCCACGACGCAGCGCGCCATCGGTTTTCGTGGGCACCGCCCAACCTTTCCAACGGTCCTTCCAGTTGAATTTTTCCGAACCCTTCTCAAGCAGCGCCCTTGTGCCCCCGGCCGACAGTTTGAACAGCTCTGGCCAATCCTTGCGCAGGTGTTCGGGCACGTTTTTGATGTAGTCGTCAACTTGTCCTTTAAGGTTATGACGGCTGTGCTGCATCCGCAGCTCATCGCCGGACACGATCTGGTTCTTGATGCGGAAATCGACCGGGTCGATGCCAACCTTTTCGGCCAACTGATCCGCGCAGCGTTCGACCGAGGCACCAAGCGTGCAGTCACCGACCCCGCGCATACACCCTGCGGTCACCATGTTGGTGTTGATGCCGTGGATGCTGTAATCGCCGTGGCCGTTCTTTCCCCACATGTCGACGCAGAAGAAACCTACGTCGTCTTTGAAGCCATAGCCCCCATTGTCGATCAGGTGATCAAAGTCGAAAAAGGTCAGTTCACCGTCTTTGGTGCACCCCATCGAGCCGCGCGTGCGTTCCTGATGGCGGCGCTTGACGGTGGACATACATTCTTCGTTGTCCAACTCGATCTTGGCGGCTTTGCCGACCTTTTTCGCCAGCAACACAGTGATCAGCATAAAGTTGTTCGACCACCACTGACCAAACGAGCTGCCGCTTGGCAATGCCTGAACACGAATTTTCGAAAGTGGAATTCCAAGGGCTTCGTGTATGCCATCGCGCAATTCGCTTGGGGTTTGCGACGAGGTGATGACATTCACCCGATCCCCCATCCATTCTGCGATACAGGCATTCCGGCCAAGGGGGGCATATTGCTGGCTTTCATAGAAGATGTCGCACTCAACGGTGACATCGGCGGCCGCTTTTCCAGCATCGACGTCCCCCCAGGCCACGCCGTAGGGGTCGCGTTCGTTGCCCTCATACCGGATCTGAGGGGCGTTCGCTTTTCGGGCTTCTTCCATGTCAAACACAGCAGGCAGCAATTCGTATTCGATTTCGACCAATTCCGCGGCTTTGGCAGCGGCCTCGGGCGTGGTGGCTGCAACGGCCGCCATGTCGTCGCCAACAAACCGCCCAATCCCGTCAAGCACTTTGCCGCGATAGTTGAACCAAGCGGCTTCCCAGTCGTTCTGTGGAACGTCGTGGTGGGTCAGAATGCCGATATAGCCCGGCACTTCTTCGGCTTTGCTGGCGTCGATCTTGACGATTTTGGCGTGTGCATGCGGACAGCGGACGATCTTACCGTGCACCATGTTCTGCACTTCGTAGTCGACACCGTAGCGGATTGTTCCCGTCACCTTCTCAACCGCATCTTTCACATGCAATCCGTGGCCAACAACCTTGAGGGCTTTGTCGTGTTTTACCATGTTTTCCTCCCGCCCTGTTTTGGGGCGTAAAATTAAAATCGCAGGCTTATTCGGCGGCTTGCGCCGACGCGTTCATCAGCTCGGCGGCGCGCAATACGGCCTTGACGATGTAGGGATAGGCCCCGCACCGGCAGATGTTGCCACTCATGCCGATGGATACCTCGTCTGCTGTAGGGTTCGGGTTTTCCTCAAGAAACGCTTTGGCGCTGAGGATGAAGCCGGGTGTGCAGAACCCACATTGGAACCCTTGCTCTTCGATAAAGGCTTGTTGGATCGGGTGCAGGTTTTCACCGTCTGCCAACCCTTCGATGGTCATGATGTTCTTGCCTTCGGCCTGTTGCGCCAGCATCAGGCAGGATGTCTGTGGCAGCCCGTCAACCAAAATGGTGCAGGACCCGCATTCGCCTTCGGAACAGGACACGCGGGCGCCAATCAGCCCCAGATCGGTGCGCAGTGCATCAGCCAGGGTCCGATCCCCACGATCAGAGATTTCGACATTACGGCCGTTGACTTTGAGTACAGTCATCAGATCGTACCTCCGTGATTTTTGATGGTATCTTCGAGTGCGCGGCGCAGCATGATCTCGACCATGTCCTGCCGGTAACCGGCCGAGGCGCGAATGTCCGAAATGGGTTTTGCGTGTTTCGCGGCAGTTGCGGCGACAGCGGCCAGTTTGTCGATGGACACGTCCGCCAGAGCCGTTCCTTCCAGCTCGGCACTGGCATCAGACGCATCAAGTATGATCGGTGCCACAGCGCCAAGGCCAAAGCCGACCTTGCTGATCACACCGTCTGAGCCAACGCTCACCGCAGCAGAGCCGTTGACCAGTGCGATGTCGACGACAGTCCGGTCAATCCGGCGATACGAGACGTGGATCTCGCCGTCCGAGGGCAGCGGGATGGTCACCTCTTCGAGGATCTCGGCACCGTTCAATGCGGTTTTGTTCACACCTTGAAAAAAGTCGAACATCGCCACGTCGCGCGAACCGTCTTTGCCAAAGATCTTTGCGCGCGCCCCAAGGGCGACAAAGGCCGGGCTTAGGTCCGCAGCAGGTGATGCGTTGCACAGGTTCCCACCAACCGTTGCGAGTGTTCTGGTCTGCGGGGTCGCCATCAATTTGGTGATTTCGCTCAGCGACGCCAGCACGTGGTGCTGATCTGCTGAACGTTCCAATGTGGCAAGCGACGTCAGCGCCCCGATACGGATCGCATCGCCTTCGATCCTGATGTAATCAAGTTCTTTCAGATCGCGAATGTCGATGCAGGCTGTCGGCTTGGTTTTTTCCTGCTGCCAATGCAGCGTCATGTCGGTCCCGCCGGCCCAGATCTTTGCTCCAGCACCCTTTTCCGCGAGCAGAGCGACTGCTTCGGCGGGGGTTGTCGCACGTTGGTAAGTGAATGAAGATTTCATGGCGTATTCCACACTTGTCCAATGCGGGGGCGACACCGCCCCCGACTGTTGAGGTCCAGCCCGATAGATGGGCGGATTTGGGTACTGAAAGGGATCAGATTGGCAGGCGGCCAACCCAATTGTTGTTGCTGTACGTTTCGTCGTAGCCTTCGGCATCGAGCCATTCGATGATCGAAGAATCTATTCCGTCATCAGCAGAGATCGTGGCATCAGCAACGCCGGCTTCGTGATAAACGTTGCTAAATAGGTCCCAGGTGTCCGCAAGATAGCCGGCCTCGCAGTCAACGTCTTTGCCGACCAATGCGCCCCAACCACTTGGCTTGCCATCTGGTTGTGGTGCCTCGGCGGGAATGCTTTCGCACAGCGGTTTGCCGTCGCCCAGGCCAAGAGCACCCTTGTTCTGATCAATGGTCAGCATGACGGCACCGGCCTGTGTCAGGCGCACGTCCTCTTCTGGCCAATCCAGCCCTTTGGCGATGATCGCGTTGCCCTCAGCCGGATTTTGTTTCCACCAATCCACGGCCTCGAACCAGGCGCGAATAACCTCGCGCGCGACTTCGGGCTTTTCTTCGAGCCAGCTGGTCGAGCATGCAATTGAATCAGACACCAACCCGCGTTCATACGTCTTGTCGGTGAACGTGCTTTTCAGGACGTGTGCGCCCTTGCGTTCGGCGGATTGGGTCGAGAATGGGATGAAGTTGACGTCCACATCCAACGCGCCGCTGGAAAAGGCTGCTGTTGCATCTTGGGGCAGCATGATGCTGTGGGTCGCGCCGTCAAACGGGATGCCGTTCTTTTTCAGGGTCAGCAGCATCCACATGTGATTGAGGAAACCATAGTCGGCGGCATAGGTCTTGCCCGCAAGATCTGCCTCGGATTGGATCGCGCCATCGACAACCATCTCGTCAAGACCATAGGACATCAGGGGTACGGCGACATGCTTGACCGGCACGTCAGCGGCTGCGGTCACCACGGTCGAATCCATCGTGGTCATCATGCATTGGATGGACCCGCTGATCAGGCCAGCGTTGCGGGCTGTGATATCTTCGATGATCTTGACGTTGATGTCGACGCCATCGGCCATGCCTTTTTCTTTGGCAATGAACCAAGGGCCGTAGACTGACACAGACAGCATGGTGACAGTGAATTCTTCTTCGGCGGTGGCTGTTCCAGCCATCACCGTCGCACTCAAAGCCAAGGAGCTGGCTGCGGTCTTGAGGATGGATATGATTTTCATTTGTCTTCTCCCGTGATGGATTTCAGGCGGCCTGCAGCTGAATTTCTTCGCGCATCCAGGCAAACATTTGTTTTTCGATTTCCAGATATCCGGGCTGACTCAGCAGATCTTCCTTGCTGGTAAAGCGATGGCCCTGCTTGAAATCCATGTAGACGTCTTCTTTGATCCGCCCCGGTGTGCGGGTGTAGAACACGATGCGATCCGCCATATAGATGGCTTCCTGAATGTCGTGGGTCACCATGATCACGGTCTTCTTTTCGACGTCCATGATCTCGACCATCATTTCCTGCATTTCCCAGCGGACCTGGGCATCCAGCGCACCAAACGGTTCATCCATCAAAAGCACTTCGGGCTTTTGGGCGAGCGTGCGGGCAATGGCGACACGCTGTTTCATGCCGCCCGAAAGCTCTGCGGGGTACTTATCGGCGGCCGCGATCAGATGTACTTCTTCAAGGAGTTTCTGCGCGCGTTCACGACGCTCAGCAGCCGGAACCCCCAGAATTTTTATGCCGTATTCGACGTTCTGGCGGGCGGTCAGCCAGGGAAAGGATGTATAGGCCTGAAAGATCATACCGCGATCAGGACCTGGGCCCTGCACATCATGTCCACTGACCTGAATGCCCCCCGTGGTTGGCGTTTCCAGCCCGGCAACCATCCGCATCACAGTCGTCTTGCCGCAACCTGAGGGGCCGACGAAAGCAACGATTTCACCTTCTTTGATATTGAGGGACACGTTGTCCACGGCAGTGAATGTCCCACCAAGGTAAGTCTTGGTCACGTCATTGACGCTGATGATATTGTGTTCGCTGATGTCACGTTTCAGTTTCATGATTTATCCCCCTCAACCCTTGCGTTTCCGGTTCCAAGGAAAGGCGTAATGAGCCACCACCCGGAACACGATGTCAGTGAGAACCCCCATGATCCCGATGGTCAGGATGCCCGCCATGATGACGTCAACCTTCAGGAACCGCCCGGCTCGCATCATCACAGCACCGATGCCGTCCTGAGCCGCCACGATTTCAGCGATGACGAGGTAAGTGTAGGCAACAGCGATCATGTTGCGCATCGAGTCCATGATCGCCGGCGAGGCCGCCCGGCCAACAACATTGATCACGATTTCCCGCCGGGACGCGCCCATGGTTTGGGCCGCCTCGATCAGCTCTTTGGCGACCGCTTCGGTGTTGTCCAAAATCAGGGCGATCAGAAAGAAGACCACACCCAAAACCAACAAGGCCATTTTCTGGCTGTCCGTAGGCCCGAACCAGACCAGCAAAAGCGGAATGAAAGACGCGGCAGGCAAGTAGCGCGCGCCAGAGATCACAGGATTGATCAGGGCGCGGATCGGCGCAAAGCATCCCATAAGTATACCAAGAGGAACCGCAATGACGCATGCAATGAAGAAACTGCCAAAGATCCGGTAGGCAGAGATGCCAACATCCGCCATATAATCTTTTTCCTGGATCAACGTGATAAGGGCCTGAACGACAGAAAGTGGAGACGGTAAAAACCGCTTTGCTTCTTCGGCAGTCAGTAGGTGAGCGACCTCCCACAGACCAAAAAACACAAGCGCGCCAATCAGGCCGTAGGTCATCGTTTGCTTGCCGCTAAGTGTGACAAGAAGCTGTAACTTCTTTGGCTTGTCGCGTGTTTTGGTCAGCTCTGGGTTTCCAGCTTTTATACTTGTGTCTGACATCTCTTTTCCCTGTATCGAGCCCATGGATGGCCTCCATGCCTAACTCTCGCTCCCAACATGGCCGCATTTAATTAGTGATAGGATTGCAAGCTATTCACAGATACATTGAGATCCATCGATGTAATGAAAGGGCTCATGGTGTACCGGCTCAGCGATACTGATATCCGTCTGTTGCATGTCTTTCGTGCCGTTGTTGAATGCCGCGGTTTTTCGAATGCGCAGGCTGTTCTTAACGTGGGGCAACCAACAATCAGCAGCCATATTAGCCAATTAGAGCAAAGGCTTGGGTTTCGGTTGTGTGACCGTGGGCGCACTGGATTTCGCCTTACCCGCAAGGGCGAGAGTGTCTATGAGCAGACCCTGTTGCTGTTCAAGGCACATGAGAATTTTCAGAACATAACACTGGAACTCAAGGGCAAGCTTAGCGGGTTTTTAAAGCTTGGCCTGATCGACAGTACGGTTACGGATTCCAACAGCCCGATCATCCGCAGCCTTGAGATGCTCAACAACAAAGCCAATGAAATCGCGATTCGATTGTCGATTCTGACACCCAATCACCTGGAAAAGGCCGTTTTAGATGGGGATGTCGACATCGCCTTTGGAACCTTTGACCAACAGCTGCCGAACCTGAGATACAAACCTGTCTATACTGAACACAACACGCTGTATTGTTCATACAACCATCCGATCGCGAGGCTCACAAAAGAGTCCGAAATCCGCCAGGCTATTGCCGATAGTCGCAAGGTCACCCGGTCGTATCTTGAAGGTGAGGATCTGTTTCCACTGGGCAGTGATCACAGCGTCAATCACGCCTCGGTCGAGTTTCTGGAAGCGGCAGCCATCATGTTACTGGCTGGTGGGCATATCGGCTTTCTGCCGAACCATTATGCCAAGATGTGGGAAGAGCGAGGTAAGCTTTTCCCCATTCTGCGCGATGAATACACCTATACGTCGGAATTCTTTATCGTGACCCGCAAGAACCTGCGCGGCTCAGTCATTGTCGAAACCTTCTTGGAGGATCTGGACATTGCCATCGCAGAAATCAAAGCGAACGACGAGGCGAACCAGGGCCTCTAGGGTCAGGATTTCAATTGGTTTTAGAGGGGATCGGGCTGACGGGTGCATCATAATAGGGCAGTTGATCCCGTCGCGGTGAAAAGGTCCCGTCAGCCGTGACCTTTTCCACATGCGCCGCGATTTCTTCCATGGGCGCGAACCAGACATCACCTCTGTTCAAAACGTCTTCGAGAAAGGCGCTCATCACCTCCCAGCGGGCCAAACGGCCTGTCGCAAAGGGATGCACAACCGGAATCCACAGGCCACCGTGGCGGTAGGCGG
Source organism: Falsiruegeria litorea R37 (assembly GCF_900172225.1). NCBI lineage: Bacteria > Pseudomonadati > Pseudomonadota > Alphaproteobacteria > Rhodobacterales > Roseobacteraceae > Falsiruegeria > Falsiruegeria litorea. Next base: position 83,625 of record NZ_FWFO01000006.1, on the reverse strand, counting down.
CTTCGAATTCCTGCCGGAAAGTTTCGAACCCTTCCCGTGGGGCGCGGATGGGCATCATGTAGTCCAGGTCATTTGATTGGACATATTGCGGCCAGTCATCCAGCCCCCAATGGGTGGGCAATTCGATCAGGGACCCCTTGCTGCAATCCAAATAGTAAGGGACGTCGTCCCCCATCAGCGAGGCGTCATAGACAAAGCCACGCTCGGCCAGCAGGTCCGCTGTGCTATCGGAAAAATTATAGAGGGGGGCGCGAAAACCACGCGGGGCCTGCCCGGTTGCTGATTTGATGACATCCAGCGCCCGGTCCAGCCAGTATTCCTCCTCTGAGGGGGGCAGTTGGCTGGGGTGTTCGTGGATGTAGCTGTGGTGCGCAACCTCATTTCCGCCTTTGAGCATTGCGTCTATGGCGGCAGGGTAACGTTCAATGCACCAGGCCGGGACAAAGAAGGTTTGGCGCAACCCAAGTTGTTTATAGGTTTCGACGATGCGTGGCACGCCGATTTCGGGCCCATAGCGCAGCATTGACAGGGCCGAGACACGCGAATGGCCGTCATTCTTGTGCGCGACATGGATCAGGCTGTCTGCATCCATATCAAAGGTGACGCAGGCCGCGCATTTGGCACCATTGGGCCAGGGAACAGGGTTCTTGATCATGGCATTACACTCCCACCATTGACGTGCATCCCCTGCCCCGTAATGAATTGCGAGGAATTCGAGGACAGGAAGACCGCCATATCAGCGATTTCCTCGGCTGCGCCGAACCGGGACAAGGGAATGTCCCGTTCTTTCTGGCGCCATTCTTCGGTCATCTGGTCTACCGACAACATCGCGGTGTCGATTGGGCCGGGGCAGATCGCATTGACCAAGATCTTTGGCGCGAATTCCTTGGCCCAAGAGCGCATCAAGCCGATGACACCATGTTTAGAGGCGACATAGGGCGAAAACGTCTCGCGGCCGAGATACCCCAGATCCGAGGCAATCAGGATCACCCGTCCGCCTTGGGGTTGCATCGCACGAATGCCTTCGCGGCCAACCAGAAAGGTGCCGCGCAAATTGACATCGATCACGCGATCAAACTCTTCCGTGCGTGTGTCGAGCAGAGGCTTTTCATGTATAACCCCCGCACAATGAACCAGAAAATCCAAGCGTCCGATGTATTGGCGCACCTGAGCAAACAGTGCCAATACATCCTCTTCCCGTGCCACATCACAGGTGATCGAAACCGAGCGACCAGAGGCTGCCTTGATTTCGGCTACGGTTTCATCGGGCGGAACAATATCAACACATGCCGTCCACACCCCATGAGAGGCCAGCGCCTTGGCGCATGCAGCGCCAATTCCGCTGGCAGCACCGGTGACCACGGCCCGGCGGCCAATCAATTCTGATCCGTAGTTGACCGACCCCATGACGCTATGCTGCCCGGTTGTGCAAGATGCGACCGATCAAGTTCATCAGGACCTGCGCCGCCAGAGTGGATGTCGACCCCGAGTGGTCATAATCTGGGGCCACTTCGACCAAATCGATCCCCACGATGGTGCCGCGTTTTGACAGGCCATCCAGAAATTCCAGAACCTCGTAGTATTGAAACCCGCCGTGGCTGGGAGTGCCCGTCCCGGGCGCAATCGAAGGGTCAAATGCGTCAATGTCGATGGAGACATAGTATCGTTTGCCCTCGGGTACCCGATCCAGCACACCTTGGACTCCCAGTTTACGCAAATGCCGAACGGACAGAATATCCGAGCCCATTTCGCGGGCCTGTTCGTAGCCTTCTTTTGCGGTCGAAGACACATTGCGTATGCCCAGCTGGGTCAAGCCGGTGACATACTCTTTCTCGGCTGCGCGTCGCATCGGATTGCCGTGGCCATACCGCACGCCGTGGCGCTCATCAACGAAATCCAAATGAGCGTCGATCTGGACAAGGTGAATGGGGTCCTGATCATCAAATGCATTGATGCATGGAATGTTGATGGAATGGTCGCCGCCAAGCACAACTGGCAGGGCGCCGGACTTCAGAATTGCCCGCACTCCGGCTTCGATATTGGCGTGGCTGTTTATTGTATCCGTATGGATTATGTCGGCATCACCGATATCGACAATCTTGGTCGTCTCAGCAGGGAGATAGGTGATATCGTCCTCGAAATCATAAGCCCCACCGTGCCCGAACGAGAATAGTGTGGACGCTTCACGGATCGCACGTGGACCAAAGCGGGCCCCTGATCGCCACTGACATCCAAAATCGTACGGCGCGCCCAATACCGCAACATCTGCGTCGATTGCGTTCCAATCGGCCACGTATTCACCCTTGGCAAAAGTACAGATGCCGACAAAGGGCAAATTCAACCGCCCACCTTCATATCCATGGCTGCTCATCAGGGGATCTTTCATGTGTTAGCTGGTTCCATTTCCAGCCAAGGTAACAGAGCGCTAACATCGTTAAATGCGGACATCCAAAATGGCTACATTGACATTTATCAATGTATTTTGATGGATGCTCGATTGCATGATCGAAACTCAGCCGACCACAACGTGTTGGTCAAACGCCCCCACAAATCCCATAGTGAGTTGAAAACAAATGATATCAGTTGCAATGGGTGGCCTTAGCGCGGTGTCTCTTGGTGTCGCCGACTTCATAGCCAGCCAGACCTCGTCGCGCATCGGCGCAGCGCGCTCCCTTCTTGGGATGTTGCTGGTCAGCTCTGTCGTTCTGAGCGTTTTCCTGCTGTTTCAGGGTGGATTTGCAGAGCTGTTTGTTCCCACAAAACTGTGGTCGATTCTGCTGGCAAGCTTGCACGGTTTCACGATGGCATTCGCGTTGCTTTTGTTCTTTCATGCGATGTCTGTCGGCAAAATAAGCATAGTCGCCCCAATCGTTGCTTCACACCCTTTGGTGATTGTCATCTTTCGCGTCGCCCAAGGCGAGCACCTGACGACCGCGCAATGGATTTCCGTTATCGGCGTATTGGTAGGTGTCGCACTGATAGGGGGGAGCAGCAGAGATCACGCCTCTGACGATGGCCTGGCCAAGCGCTACGCCAAATGGCAAATCGTGGTGCTCATATCCCTAGCATCAAGCATTCTATACGGAACAGCAATCCTGTTCCTACAGTCAGCGGCCGACGGAATCACAGACTCGCAAGTGCTTTGGTTCGGACGTGTTGTCGGGTTTTTTACTGTCTTGATCTTTGTCCTCGCCAAGCGGCAAACTCCATTCCCCCCTTCAGCGCAATGGTGGCTACTGTTCGCGGTTCATGGGGCACTGGATTCGGGCGGGCTTTTGTTTCTGCTTTTGGGCACTAACGGCAGTCCAAATGACACCCTGACTGCTGTCGTGGCATCTGCCTTTCCGGTCGTCACCATGGGTCTGGCATGGATGCTTTTGAACGAGCGCCTAAAGCCGCTTCAACTGCTGGGCGCTGGATTGGTTTTGGTCGGCGTGTCGACGATTGTTGGCCAGTGATCAGCCGATGCTATCTATTAAGGATCCGGTTTTCTGAACAAAGTTCGCCACGGACGCAAGTTGGCACTGCCCAACGACCCGATAACTGCCACGTTCCGCAAATGCGGTGCGTTCGGTCACCTGCCGATCGCCTCAGCCATCCTGAACCAGATCAAGTTGGAGCAAATTGGCTGCCATCCCCCAGAGGGCAATCACGCGGACGGATAACTCTTTTGGCTCATGTCGCGATACGGATGGCGGCGCAAAGTTCGGGGTGCAAAATCCAGTTCGCGGGATTCTCTTGGTGTTCGGCATCACCGCAAAAACCAATTGACGCGAACCCATCCAAACTCGTCGCAGGCACCTTGGATCCTGTTTCTGACGACAGATATTCAACAATCATTCGACCCGCGCTGGCTAGGGCTTTTTTTGCCGAGGTCGTGGATTTGTAGCTGCCAGCTGCCGCAACCTTCACCTTTGCCAACCCGTCTGCTTCCGCCTGCGCCAACGCCATCACCATGGTGCGCTGCGGGCGCGTCAGATTTACAGTGTTGAGCGCTTCAACGTATTCTTCGGATGTTGGTATCAGCGTCCCCGTGCGAGGATCTGCCCTGCGGCTCTCGCTCCTGCGGACTTCACGTTCATCGATGGCGGAATGCAAAGCGGCGATCGCAGCTTCTTCGGTCTTACCGGTTGCCTCGGCAATCAGACCACGCGCCTTTGTGGGTGGCTTCGGGAATGCCCGGGCCGTGTATACGCCTGCGACATAACCAGATTTGATCTGATATCTGCCATAGGCGCCGACACGGATCGACATAGGGGCTTTTTTTTCGGTGTCCTTGGTCTTCGATTTTTTCGACATACCCTTGAACACGTCACGTCCCGCGTCTGATCTGTTTGGCGCTGTGTATTCTGACATTGGCTGGTCTCCTGAGATGAACAAGTCGTAGTACTGGTTCGGCGGAGACCAATCCGGGCAACGAAACTGCTGCGTCAGGCAGCAAAAGACGATTAATGAAACAAATGGCCGTCCGGCGATGGGGCGCCCCACAGGAGCGCCCACTTTCAAAGATCAGGCAAGCGCGATGTTGGTTGCGCTTTCGCGACCATCGCGGCCGGTCTCGACATCGAATGTTACCTTCTGATCGTCGCTCACGGTGGTCATGCCAGACTTCTCGAGTGCGGAAATGTGCAGAAATACATCCTTGCCTCCTGTTTCAGGAGCAATAAATCCGAAACCCTTGTTGGTGTTGAACCACTTCACTGTGCCGTTGGCCATGTGAATTTTCCTTGATTGATTGCTGCCCGCAATATGCAGCAGCCCGGCTTCTCACGACAGTGTCTCGCGCTGTGAGCCGGTGAAGGAAAACAGAGGGTCGAATGGAGGTCAGTAGCAGTTTTCATATGGTAACCACCCGGCCGGATTACAAGGTACGCACGCTCTGACAGCCGATGTTTCCATTTGCCTCGTGAGCATCTATCCCCTATAGATCACTAGCTGCTGGACACCCCGGCAGCCAGAAAAGGAAAGCCAGAATGTCGTTCAACGACTTGGCGAAGAAAGAGGCCGCCGACAAAAAGGCCTCGCAAGAAAAAGATCCGAAGTCACAAACTGAAACCGAACGGTCTCCTGAAACTAAGACTGAATCGGCCGATCCGACAGCGGGTTAAAAGACGCGACTGAGCATTTTAGGCTTCGCTCGTTTCCAGCGTAGAAAGGTTGGCACTACAGGCGTCGCGAAAGGTTGCCGCGAATGATGATCTCATTGATCAGTTTGGCGGTTGCCATATGCAATTTTCGCTCGGACTCTGGGCCTTGGGCATTTTCGTGGGTCGCTACCACATCGCGAAGAATGCCGACAATTTCGCTCTCCGGGAGCAGATTGCGTTCTTGCAGAGCAAGTAAGAGGGCCTCGCAAATCGAGAAGGCGGCCATGCCTGTGGGGTCTCGTTGTTCTGACATCGAGCCATTCCTCTTTCGTGTGTCATACCGCGACCGGGCTGGGTCTTGATGATCTTGGACATCATCGCAGAGAGTTCGGTATTTCGTACTGATCGAAAGCAGCCTCATCACCGAATTCTTGCTTAAGTATGCGCCGGTTCGGGAGGGACCGATCGTGAACGTCAAAGCCAGCCCGCTCACCCAGAAGCTTTCCGCGTTCGTCGCACTGTCGGAGGCTGAACTGGCCGTTCTTGAGCGCTTGCACCAGCGAAGGAAATCTTTCTCGGTCGGGCGCGATTTGGTTCACCAGGGCCAATCTGAACAGGCGGCCTACATCCTGGCGGCGGGTTGGGTCGTTTCTTACAAGATCCAACCTGACGGATCGCGCCAGATCGTCGATTTCCAGATACCGGGTGATTTTCTGGGGCTGCGCAGCGTTCTTTTGCACACATCCGATCATGGGATCGAACCCATCGTCGATATCGAAGCTGCAGAGGTTCTGGTGAGCGATCTTCTGCGGGCCTTCGCCGAGACACCCCGGCTGGCCACGGCCGTTCTTTGGGCCGTATCGCGTGACGAAGCGATGGTTGTCGAACATCTGGTTGGGCTGGGGCGGCGCGAAGCAGATGCGCGCATGGCGCATTTCCTGCTGGAGCTTGGCGCGAGACTGTCACTCGTCGGTATGGGAAGCCGACAAGGCTATGCCTGTCCACTCACACAGTATCATCTGGCTGATGCGTTGGGGTTAAGCGCCATTCACGTCAACCGCGTCCTTCGCAAACTCCGCGAAGGTGGGCTCGTCACGTTTCAGGGCGGGCTTGTGACGTTCGATGACTACGAGGGACTGGTTGCATTGGCAGATTTCGATCCGGCCTACCTCGATCAGTCGCGGCCTCTTTTGTCGTGAAACGGCCACCCCAGGTTAGGCTTCGGGCCCCTTGCTCCAAGCGGCCTTGACCGGGTCCATGTGTTTTCCGGTCCGGCTTTCCTCGGTCTAGTCTTCGTCACTCGTGAAATTGTCCTTTCCCAGAGGGTCCGAGAACAAGAGGCGCGGAATGCATACAGTTCTGTTGAAAAACTGCATGTGCCCCGCGCCTCTGAGCCACTTGGAAAAACCACCATGACTTTCGGTGGACTGGATTACTTATCCGGTTTCTCTGCGTCCTTGCACTGACGCAGGTTAGCCCGTCTGAGCCAGAAAGAGGATCCACGCTAGAACCACGAGACCAACGAGGGCCATCGTTGACCAGGAGATCGACAGCCTTGAAAAAGTGTTGCTGCCTGCCTCAAGCGATTTCGGGACGCGAAGTGGTGCGCGTTTGGGCAGCAATGAAACCAGCTTTGCCGCTCTGCCCTCGCTTGCCAACGCCAGCGCCGGAATATCCGTTATCGTTTCGAAATGCGTTGTCAGCCGAACTTGGGCATCCTCCCGGCATAGGCGTGCAAGTTCACGCGCCTCGGTCCACGGCTCGAGGTCAAGGCGCGCAAGCACAGACAAGACCGTCACGGCGGCACCGGCTCTGTCCTCCCCCACTTTCGCGAAGAGGAAGGCATCGTAATCACTGCCATCCGGGTACAGGACGTCTGAGGCGGACATTGATTTCCTTTCGGCGTGAGACTGAAGAAGACTTGCACGGAGCTTTCTGAAGCCGAGGAACGGCTTTCCTCTTACCCTGCCAGGAATGAACCCGACTGGGGCTAACCTCGATCAGCTTCGCCCGGCGCACGCTCGGATAATGTGCACTTAACAGCCTTGCCTCAGCGAGGTGTTGCTTTCGACGCTTGCCACAATGGCGGCGACGGCAAGCCCAGCTTCTTTTCAATGGAGACCCGGGATGCTCACGCGTTCGACCAGATCAATGGTGACGTTTTCAAACGACTTCACGATTGGCGACAGCCAGATGAAGCTTCCTCCCGGCACATATGAAATCGTTGCCGAGGAAGAGCTGATACAGGGTATCAGCGTCAAAGCTTACCGACGCACCGCGACATATCTGATTGTCCGGGGGCGCGGTGCGCGCGCAGGTCAAACGACGATGCAAATGTTCACAAAGAAGGAACTCGAACATGCCATCGCATGTGATCGGGTCCTTTCGGAAACCACCAATGACAGCGAAGCGGCGCTTTCCCCGCAAGAGGACATGACATGACCACACCCGAATGGCTGAAACCCGGCATTTACGGCGCGCTCCTTGGCGCGGCGTTTGTCGGCATCGTGGGATTCTCCTGGGGCGGCTGGATGACCGGAGGCAGCGCGGAGGAAATGGCCAACAAGATGGCACAAGAGGAAGTGATCGCAGCGCTTGTTCCCTTCTGCCTGGACATGTCCCGTGCCGACAATGAACGCATTGCAAAGCTGGCTGCGATCCGCGAGGCATCGTCATTCAAGCGACGTGACGCTGTAATGGAGACCGGCTGGGCAACCACGCCCGGATCAGATGGCCCGAACCGCGACCTTGCACAGGCCTGCGTCGAAGGTCTTGACCTTGATGCATCGTAGTGACCTCAATCTGTCGCCCGTTTCGCCTAAGGGCACCTCGGGCACCCTAGCCGTGGTGTCTTTCACGGTACTCTTTGCGCTCGCCTTCGTCGCGCACATCGCGATTGGATCGCCATCCTACGCCCAATCTCAGACTGCCCCGCTGCCCGCGAATGCGCAGCCCAAAAGCTATGGCGAGGGATGGAAGTGTGACCGCGGGTACCGGCCTGACGGCGATGCCTGCCTTGCCATCATCGTTCCAAAGAACGCTTATGCCACCAACCGAACTTATGGCGCAGGCTGGGCGTGTCTGCACGGGTTTCAGGAGATCGAAGGTACAACTTGTCTTGAGGTCGTTGTGCCCGATGGCGGATATCTCGACCCTTCGGGGCAGCGATGGAACTGCCTTCGTGGCTACATGAAGGTTGATGATCTCTGCCTAGAGATCGATTTACCCCCAAACGCTTATCTGTCCGACAACGTATACGGGTCTGTCTGGCTATGTGATCGGGGTTATGAAGTCGAAGACGACACATGCGTTGCAATCACGATCCCAGAGAACGCCTTTCTGAACGGATCCAAACATGGGCAGCCATGGACATGCGAGCGAGGTTACTTCGAACGCGATGACGCCTGTGTGGCGGTTGCCGTTCCAGAGAATGCCTACTTAAACGATGCAAGCTATGGCCCAGGCTGGAAGTGTAACCGCGGTTTTGCAGAGGCTGACAACGGCTGCACACGGATCGACCTTCCTGAAAATGCGCACCTAGACAGATCGGGAAACCGGTGGGAGTGCCACAGGAATTTTCAGCGTTCGCAAGAGCGTTGCGTCCTGAACGACTAGCGCTCGCAATCCAAATTGAAACGCCGCTTCCGGCCCGGACGCTTTATGCAATCGGCGCTGAACAAAGCCCCCTAGCAAAGGAAAAACCATGAAATCGGACACTGTAGAAAACGCGATGACAAGGCTGTCCACGATGGGCCCTCAAGCCCCGCCGGAAGCGCCCGCATTCCATCGATCATGCGGCAGAACTGCCATAACATCTCGGGGGGTCACAGCGGTTGTCTATTGTGAGGGGAACTTCGGGCAGATTGACGGGAAGACCGCAAACGGGCTTGTTCGTCACAGCCAAGCCTACCGCATTCTTTCGGTCATAGACACCAAACTCACGGGGCGCGACAGCGGGCAGGTGCTGGACAATGTGAACAACGGCATCCCTGTTGTCAAAGACCTCAAGGCTGCCGTTACTCGAGAGGTGCATCTCCCCGACACTTTGATTTATGGCATGGCCCCCTCTACGGGCAAGTTGTCACCTAGGGATCGAAAGGTCGTGCTGGATGCAATCGCATGCGGCATGAACATCGTCAGTGGTCTGCACGAATACCTCGGCGATGATCCCCAGATTTCGAGCGCCGCTGAGGCAGCCAATGTGACGATCCGAGATATCCGTAAACCCCGACCAAGCAAGGACATGCGCCTGTTTGACGGAAGCGTGTCCAAGGTGAAGGCAATCCGCATTGCCGTATTGGGAACGGATTGTGCAATCGGCAAGCGGACAACAGCAACCGTTCTGGCCAAGGTATTGAATGCGCGTGGTATTAAAACGGTCCTTGTCGGCACCGGCCAGACAGGGCTCATGCAGGGCGCAAAATACGGGATCGCCATGGACGCCCTGCCACCGCAGTTTTGCTGCGGGGAACTCGAGCGCGTGATTGCCGCGGCGTCTCACGGTGAAGATCCAGATGTCATTCTCATCGAAGGACAGGGGGCGCTCAGCCATCCGGCCTTTTGCACGTCGGCGTTCATTCTGCGAGGCAGCCAGCCGCAGGCCGTCATTCTTCAACATGCGCCCAAGCGTACCCACCGCTGCGACTTTCCTTCCATGCCGATGCCCGCGCCGAAAAGCGAAATTGCCCTCATCGAAGCTTTTGCTGACACACGGGTGATCGGTATTACGATCAATCACGAAGCGATGACGGACGCCGAGGTCGATCGTGCAATCGACAGTCTGTCACGCGATCTTGGCATTCCGATGACGGACGCGCTGGCCCGGCCGGAGGTACACCTGACCGACATGGTCCTTGGTGCCTTTCCGCAGTTACAGCCCGTGCCTTTCGCGGCTGCACAATGACATCGCCGCGAGTGGAAATTGATCTGGGCAAGATTCAGGCCAACGCGCGATATCTCGTCCGGCGTCTTGGCACCCGTGGAATCTCGGTCACCGGTGTAACCAAGGCAGTGTGCGGGCATCCTGACATAGTTGGGGCGATGCTGGACGGTGGCGTTACCAGTCTGGCAGATGCTCGCATCGCAAACCTCTTTCGGATGCGGACCGCAGGGATCACGTGCCCCATTTCGATGATCCGCGCGCCGCTGCTAAACGAGATGGAAGACGTCGTCCGTTGGTGTGACGCAAGCTACAACACAGAGATGGACACGATCCTGGAGCTGGGCGCAGCCGCGCAGAAACTGATTACCTCGCACGATGTAATCCTGATGATCGAAATGGGCGATATGCGCGAGGGCATCTTGCCAGAGAACATTAACGACTACGCTGCCCGGGTGATTGCAACACCCGGTGTTACTCTCAAAGGCATCGCCGCAAACTTCGCCTGTATGAGGAACGTGGCACCGACAGACCGTGATCTGGCCAGGCTTTCGCGACTGGCGACACAGGTCGAAGGGGCCTGCGGACCCATCATAGAGCTTGTGTCAGGAGGTGGCTCGGCCAATTTGACGTGGGCGCTTGGTCAAGGTTCAACCGGGCGCGTCAATAATCTGCGTTTGGGCGAGGCGATCCTGTTGGGCACCGACCCCGTGACAGGGCAACCGATCACTGGACTTCATACGGACGCGTTTGCCCTGATTGCCGAAGTGATTGAAACAAGGCTCAAACCAAGTTCACTGCCAACAAGGTCAATTGCTCCAGAGCTTGGGATGCTCAAATTGGTTCGGAATGATGACCTCCGAGCCCGAACGATCCTTGCTGTCGGTCAGCAGGATACCGATACAAGCGGTCTAGCGTTACCCTCTGGATATAGGTTTATCGGCGCGACCAGCGACCACACCGTTATCGACACGGCCAAATCTGCCGTGCCCGTTGGCTCCGAGATGAAAATTGGCATGAACTACAGCGCCCTCATGCGGGCGATGAGCGCCCCAGATGTCGCAAAGACGGTTTATGGCAAGCAGAAGATGAACGGAAGTGCCGACAACCGAGAGGCCCACCCCTTCCTGACCCTGGTATGACGTCCAGATGTTTTCCCGCCGGGCCTTTGCGACGCACTAACCACATCTTCTTTGTCTATTCCTGGTGCCGCAAAGGTGATTGCCGCCGCTTTCAACATGTCAAAGGCGGTGCGTCAGTCCCATGCACCGCTGGCACCGCTGCCGTCAAAGCAGGTGCGCATGATGCGGGTGCGTATCGAATCGCTCTCAGGTTGGTGATCAATTTCCGCTTCGACCTGCTCGAGCGCGGAGATAAGGCCCTCTTCGGAAACGGTGTAAACGGCGTTTGTTGAGTGGTATAAGGCCATGAGTTCCATCCGCTGAGGCTGGAACTGGAAGCGATAGCTCGTCGACAGCCCGTCAATATCTGCGTTGAGATATTCGATCAGTTTTCGTTTGAGGCAACAAGGTACAACGAGCGATACCAAAGGTCATCCATCACCTGAATGACCAGATCCAGGTCGATGGGTCCTTCCTTATCGTCCCAACCGGAAAGCCGGTGCACGTCGGAAAGCAAAGTATCGGACATGTTGATCACAGCGCGGGTTTTAAGCCGCAAGAAAGAGTAGCCCTCGTTGACATGGGGCATCAGTCCCCTGCGGGTCAAATCACTGATGATGCGTTCTGACCAAAGCCGGTTTACTGTTGCCATGCGTGCCGCCACTTCAGGATCTTCGCGCAACAGAATTTCGCGGGCCTCCAGAAGGCGGGGGTTTTTTGCAGCCAGCAGCACTGAATATGTGTTGGCGCGATGGATAGACTCCTTAAGGCTCAGACCACCGCCACGCGGGCGATGAATGCGCATCAAGGCCCAGTATTTTCGCAGCACCGCTTTCACGATGTCGGCCCGGCTGTGGTAGTACAGATAAAGCGTTCCCCGAACCATTCCGGCGGCGTTGGCTAGATGGTCCATGGTTAGGGAATCATATCCGACCTGTTCAATCTCGCGGGCTGCCACGGCCAACAACGCTGCGCGTGTGCGCACCCGTTTGCGCCGCTTTTCCATCTTGCGGGCGCGTTCTTCCAAAACATCGGCAACACTAAACCCCTCTGGTTCAAGGATTTTAGCTTTCTGTCGTGGGGTAACTTCCATCTGCATGAAAAATAATTGACACAATGTCTATTTTTCGTCAACTTATAAAAATAAGACACTGTGTTCAAAAATGGATCACACATGCAAGGCTCGCGCGTTCACTTTGAGAATGTCACCAAATCCTTTGGGGAAACGGTCGCGTTGACCGACTTCAACCTGGATATCGCACCAGGGGAGTTCGTGACCCTTCTGGGGGCCTCAGGGTCAGGCAAGTCGACCGCGCTGAACATCTTGGCGGGTTTTTCGGATGCCACATCGGGTGAGGTTTTCATCCATGACCGCCCGTTGACCGGCGTAGCGCCCGAACATCGCAATGTCGGCATGGTGTTCCAGAACTTTGCCCTGTTTCCGCACAAGACCGTGGCCGAAAACGTGGCGTTCCCCTTGCGCATGCGCAAAGTCGCGCGGAACGAGATTGATCGCCGGGTAAAGGCGGCGCTGGAGATGGTGCGGCTTGACGCCTTTGCCGCGCGCAAGCCTGCTGCTTTGTCCGGCGGACAACGTCAGCGCGTCGCCCTGGCCCGCGCCGTGGTGTTTGAGCCACCCGTTCTGCTGATGGACGAATGCCTGTCCGCGCTGGACCTGAAGCTGCGCGAAGAGCTGCAAGACGAGATCCGCCGCATTCACCGAGAGATCGGAACGACGGTGCTGTTTGTCACCCACGATCAGACCGAAGCACTGACCATGTCGGACCGCATCGCCATCCTCGAGGGGGGCAAGATCGTTCAGATCGACGCGCCCGAGGTGCTCTATGACCGACCCCGCACCCGCTTTGTCGCGGATTTCATCGGTCAATCGAACATGTTCGACCTCTCTGCCGTCACAGACGGCAAGGCGGCCGTTGCAGACCTGGGGATCGAAATTCCCGTGTCCGATCCAACCGCCGTCGCAATCAGCATCCGCCCCGAACGCTTGCGCGTGGTTCTGGGGGACGACACCTCGGGCCTTTCCGTTTTCCAAGGGGTTGTCGAGGACGAGACATTTTACGGCCCGGTCGTGGCGCAAACCGTGCGCCTGCCCTCGGGCCGCCAGCTCGAGGTGCGCAGCCAGCGATCGGGCCATGACCGTCTGCCACATACAGGCGAGGCCATCACGCTGGGTTTTGACTCGGCAGACGCCGCGCCATTGGCCGCCACCTGAACATCGAAACGCAAAGGGAGAGAGAGATGACCATCAAAACCACATTCACCGCGCTGACGCTTGGCGCGACCCTCGCCGCAGGGACGGCCTGGGCCGACAGCTCCATCACCTATGCCGGGTCCGGCGGCGGTCTGGGCCAAGTGATGAAAGGTGTCTTCGACGACCCGTTCACCGCCGAAACAGGCATTGCGGTCAATGCCTTGGCGACCTCGGACCGGGCTTCGGCCCTCAAAGCGATGCAGATTGCGGGCAAGGTGACCTGGGACGTGACCGAGCTGAACCCGATCGAATACGCCACCGCCTCGCTTTCGGGCTGGCTGGCGCCGCTGGACTGGGCCGCCATCGACCCATCCGGCGCGCTGCCGGATGAGGCAAAGCTGCCCGACGCGGGCATCGCCGCCACCTTTTCGACCATCATGGCCGTGCGCACGGATGAGCTCCCGGATGGCAAACAGATGACGTCCTGGGCGGATTTCTGGGATGTCGAGGGCTTCCCAGGCGGGCGCGCGTTGCAAAACCAGCCCATCGACAACCTGGAATTTGCCCTGATCGCCGACGGCGTTGCTCCGGCAGATGTCTACACCGCTCTGGCCACCGAAGCGGGACAGGACCGCGCCTTTGCCAAGCTGGATGAGATCAAGCCCCACATCACCGCCTGGTGGACCGCTGGCGCGCAGCCCGTGCAGATGCTGTCGGATGGTGAAGTCGCCTATACCTCGGCCTGGAACGGGCGCATCACCAAGCTGGCGTCCGAAGGTGTGCCGGTGGAAATCAACTGGAACGGCGGCGGCATCAAGGCGTCATATGTGGCCATTGTGAAGGGCTCGGAGAACGTAGAGACCGGGCAGCAATTCATCAGCTACATGATGACAAACCCCGAACGCGCTGCACAGTTTGCTTCGATGGTGCCATATCCGGGCATGGTCAAAGGGCTTTATGACCACATCCCCGCAGACAAGGGCGCGATGATGCCGACCCATCCCGACAACGTTGGCAAACAGTTCGTCACCGACGCCGTGTTCTGGGGCAAGAACCTCGGCCCGCTGAAAGAGCGTTGGGAAGACTGGATCCTCGAATAATTCACCCACGCCCACTGGCCGCTGAACGACAGCAGCGGCCACCCCATCCCTTGTCCTTGCGGAGCGCCAAGCCATGACCAAGCGGCTGACATTGTTGCCCGGCATTGCCCTGATCCTGATGCTGTTCCTGATCCCGGTCGGGATCGTGTTTCAGCAGGGGCTGTTCGACCCGGTGTTCACGACCGAGCACTTCGTGCGCTTCGCCACCCGCGGCGCCTATATGCGGATCTTCTGGAGCACGCTTCAAATCTCGACCGTGGTGGCGCTGGTCTGTTTGTTGGTCGGCTATCCCATCGCCTATTTCATTGTCCGCCAAGCCCCAGCCCGTCGCCCGTTCCTGATGTTCCTTGTGCTGGTGCCGATGTGGATGTCCATTCTGGCACGCACCTATTCCTGGATGGTGGTTCTGGGCAAAGAGGGGATCATAAATCAAAGCCTCATCTGGCTGGGTCTGGTCGATGAACCGATCAAGATGCTCTTCACCACCGGCGCTGTCTATGTGGCGATGGTGCAGATCATGTTGCCGATCCTGATCGTCACCTGCTTTTCCTCGATGACCGAAATTGACCAATCCTTGCTGCGCGCCGCCCGCATCATGGGCGCGAGCCCGCGCAAAGCCTTTCGCGAGGTGTTCCTGCCGCTCTCAGCCGAAGGCGCGATCACCGGCACGCTGATCGTCTTCATCCTGTCTATGGGCTTTTTCATCGTGCCCGCACTGCTGGGTGGACGTCGCGACGCGATGCTGGCCAATGTCATCAGCGGTCAGGTCAGTCAGACCAACTGGGGCTTTGCCGCCGCGCTGTCGATTGTCCTGCTGGGCGCAACGCTGCTGGTGTTGTTTCTGGTCCGGGGCGCATCCGCCAAACTGGTCCACCATCAAGAGGAGGCACACTGATGCAAGAGCGGAACCTGCCTCTCGCCCTGTTCTACGTCCTTGTGGTGATCTTTCTGTTCTTCCCGATCCTGATCGTGGTGCCGATTTCGTTTTCTAATGGCCGCTTCCTCAGCTTCCCGCCCGAAGAGTTCGGCCTGAGGTGGTACATCAACTACTTCAATGAACCGGTCTGGATGGCCGCCACCTTCCGCAGCCTGCGCGTGGCCCTTGGGGCGAGCATCCTGGCGACCTTTGTCGGTACACTTTCGGTGATTGGCCTGGGGCGCAAACGCAGCAAGACAAGCGGCGCGCTGACCGCCCTTTTCGTGGCCCCGGCCATCGTGCCCAACATCATCGTGGCGCTCGGGGTGTTCATCCTCGCTGTGCGCATGGGTGTCAGCGACAATGAACTGACCTTGATCTGCGCCCATGCTGCCATCGGCCTTCCCTTTGTGGTGCTCATGGTCGGCTCAGCCTATCGCCAAATCGACCCGACGCTGGAGCGTGCCGCGCGGATCATGGGCGCAGGCCCCTTGCGCGCCTTTCTGACTGCAACCCTGCCACCGCTCACCCCGGCGATCCTGTCCGCAGGCATCTTTGCCTTTTTCGTCAGCTTTGACGAGCTCATCATTTCACTGTTCCTGATGTCGAGCGCTGAGACCCTGCCGATGCGGATCTGGAACGACCTGCGGTTCGAAATCAACCCAACCATTGCTGCCGTCAGCGTGTTCTTTGTCGTGGTCACCACCCTTGCGATGACCATTGCCGAACTGCTGCGTCGGCGCGCGGAAAAGAACAACGCGGCCTGACCGCAATCCCGGAGACAGACATGCTGAACTACGAGAAATCCGGCCACATCGCCACGATCACCATCGACAACCCGCCGGTGAATGTCTTCACCCCGACGATGCACAAGCAAATGTTCGAGATCCTGCAAGAGTTCAACGCAGACAGGGACATCTATTGCGGAATTCTGACCGGGGCCGGGGACCGCGCGTTCAGCGCAGGCGACGACATCAAATCCAAACGCCCGGACCGCACGCGCGAGGAAATCGTTGACCGGCATTTGAACCCCTCGCGGTCCTTCGACACGCAGGAATATCCAGGGTGGGAGCATGAGGTGATGACAATGCCCCGCTACAAACCCATTGTCGGCGCCGCAAACGGGTATTGCTTTGGTCAGGGGTTCATCTACTTCAATCTTCTGTCGGACATCCGCTATGCTGCGACCAATGCGGTCTTTGGCATGCCCGAGATTGCCTATGGTATGGGCGGGGCGGGTGCTGCGCTGTCACTTGGCAAGATGATCCCCCATGTCGCCGCGATGGAGCTGCTGTTGCTGGGTGAAAAGATCGACGCGGAGAAGGCGCAGCGGCTGTTTCTGGTCAATGACGTGGTGGAACCAGACAAGCTGATGGACACCGCCTGGGCCGCTGCAGAACGCATCGCCTCGCATCCCCCAATGGGTGTGCGGGTCGAGATGGAAAGCTATCAGCGCGGTTTTGACATGAGCCGATCCGACAGTATGGCGATGGCCGGTCACATGTATCGTCTGGCCCGCTCGGTCCAACCCACGCAACCGCCACTGGCGGAACAAGGAGCGGCGGAATGACCCTTCATCCTGGCCAGCAAGAGATCGGCACCTTGGGCGCGAAACTGACAGAACAGGGTTTTCCCGACAGCCTGCCTGCATTCTGCGCGGCACAGGCCGAGAAATACGGCGACGCCATCGCGCTGGACTATTTTCAGGACGGGGTGCAACTGAGCTACAAGGCGCTGCACCGCCGCTCGAACCGGATCGCCGCCAACCTGCTCGCTCGGGGCTATCGCAAGGGCGCGCACATCGCGGTGATGCTGCCCAATGGGCCCGCCTCGGCCCTGATCTGGTTTGCAATCATGAAAATCGGTGCTGTCATCGTGCCCGTGAACACCGCCTACGGCGGCAAGGAGCTGGATTACATCCTGAACCAATCCGACGCGCAGGCGCTGATCATCGGTGATCAATTCCTGCCTGGGCTCCAAGAAATGACCAATCGCCCCGACATTTTGACCGATCCAATGGTGGTTGTGTCCGGCGAGCTCGGCGACCTGGAAACGGGCGAAGAGTTGGCCGACTTTGATCCTGGCTATGCCGTCACGGCGCATGATCTGGCCAACCTGCAATACACCTCTGGCACCACTGGCTTTCCCAAGGGCTGCATGCTGACGCAGGACTATTGGATCGTACTCAGTCATTCGATTGCCCAAGTTCACACCCACTATGGCAACCGCAACCTGTTCTTTTGGGCCCCGTTTTTCTACATGGACGGGCAGTGGTCGTTCTTGTCGGCCATGGCCATCGGCGGCAAGGCCATCATCGCGTCCAAGATGAGCCTGACCAAGTTCCTGGGCTGGCTGCACGAGCATGAGGCGCATTACTGCGTGCTGCCCGAACCCATCCTGAAAGCCGTGCCACCTGCACCAGAAGACGCCAATATCCCGTTGAACTATGTGCACGCCTTTGGCTGGCGCCCTTCTGCGCGGGCCGAGGCCGAGGCACGGTTCAACCTTGTGGCCCGCGACAGTTTTGGCATGACCGAGGTCGGCCCGGCCATCATCTGCCCGCAGGCGGCAGGTGAGAAGCTGGAAACCAACACCTGCGGTCTGGCCGCCCCGTTTCGGGAAACCCGCGTGGTCGATGAAAACGGCGCAGAATGCGCCCCGGGCCAAGCTGGAGAGCTACAAATCCGTGGCCGGTCGATCATGCTGGGCTACTACAAACGCTCTGATGCCAATGCCGACAGCTTTGATGGCGATTGGTTTCGCTCGGGCGACCTGTTCGTCAAGGACGCTGATGGCTATCACCGCATCGTGGGGCGGCTCAAAGAGATGATCAAACGCGCGGGCGAAAACATCTCTGCCAGCGAAGTAGAATCCGCCATGCGGGAGGCCCCGCAGATCGCCGAAGCTGCCGCTATTGCAGTTCCAGACGAGATGCGCCGCGAAGAAGTTATGGTGTTGGTAAAACTGGCTGAAGGGGTGGGCTGCTCTGACATGCTGCCTCAAGCAATTGCGGCTCATTCGGAGCGGTTGGCCGCCTTCAAACGACCTAGATACATAGCATATGTCGAAGAGTTTCCCCGAACCGCAACGAACAAGATCGCAAAGTCCCAAATTCTGGCAAGTCACGTGATCGGGTCGGTTTTCGACACTCAGGGCATGCAAGAATTGTCCGCCGAAGAGCTGTCTGACCTTCTGTAAATCAGCGCTTTTCGTTCATTGAGCTCGCCCAATTACTTTTCCAGATGAACATGCTGCACCAGCTGTGCGGGCCGCGAAATCGCAGTTTGTAGAGACGGATTGGAAAACCAGTGTTGGACAACCTTAGAGCTTTTCAAAAAGCCGCTTTTGCACATAACCGACAATCAAACTGAATATCGTTGTGGTCCGGCTTCCGCCCATCACGATGGAAATTACGCGCTCCCGAAAAGACAAGGTAGAGCTCGAAATTGATAATCTTGCTCCAGTCATCGGGCAGCTTGGACGCTGCCCCCCTACCCTACCTGCCTCCAGACTCATAGATTGATCGCCAGAACAAGACGGTAGCTGCGAATGCGATGGCTGTTCCAAGTCACATCAAGCGCGGTCAATATTCACAGATGCAGCGGTTTCAACCGTTTACCCAAAACATGAGCGCACTAAAGTTCTGGAGAAGGCCTCTGCACCTTCAGCGTTGAGGTGATCGGAATCGCGGAAAAACTGGGGTTAGAGACGGCTGAACGCGCGTCGACATAGCGCGCACCGGTTCTTTGGGATTCACCTTTGAAAAACCGGATATGACCCTGAGATGCATACCCCACGGCGTCCAAATAAGGTTGCGACACCGGATAGCTCACCAAACATACATCGGCCCCGCGCTCCACCAGCGCATCCAACATCTTCGAGTATTCGGCTTGGGCGGTCATCACCTGCTGGCTCGGGCCAGCTCTGTGCGTGATTGCGCGCTTTTTGGCTTGCAGCATTTGAGCCCGAGGATCGAGATCGGAAAAATCGCCCGGTGACAACAACGCGCCGTCTGGGGTCTGGATGACTTTGCTTTCAAGGCTGAACCCGTTTTCAACAAACCGCGTCCAATAGCCGGGCAGTCGCGCCCTGTGGCGGGGATCGGTCACAAACAGACCCGTGGCCGCAGCGGGTTCGGCCGAGAACTCGGGGTATGGTTCAAACCGTCGGTTCAGACGGTATGCAGCAAACAAATGCGGATCAGCTTGCAAGATCACACGCCCCGGCTGGCGTTCCGCGAAATGACGTTCCACTTTCCACGCCATATGAGAAATGCCCTCGGACGGGAACGCGAGATTGACAAACCCTTCGCCCGCAACAAAGCCCCGAGCGGTTCGACTGTCGCCAAATGCGACGTCCGAGCGATCCGTGGTTTCCAAAATTGACACATGACTTGCGTAACTGTCTTGGGGAAGAACCTGTGTCCTTAACAGGGCTTCGCTGGCCAGGACCGCAATAGCCAATGTCCCCGCAAAAGCCGACAGCATGCGAAACACCGCTTTGTTTTTATTGTCAAAACTGAAAGTAAATGAATGCATGGCTTCCACTTGAATAAAGATGAGTAAGGGACAAAGCAGCAATACACCCGCCGACGGCGTACCAAAGGGACCGCGATGTCCTGATTGACGGAGTTTCCAGCCTTTTTGAAATCTCGATTGAATTCGGTGCAAAGAACGCAA
The DNA here is from genome assembly GCF_900172225.1 of Falsiruegeria litorea R37. Taxonomy (NCBI): domain Bacteria; kingdom Pseudomonadati; phylum Pseudomonadota; class Alphaproteobacteria; order Rhodobacterales; family Roseobacteraceae; genus Falsiruegeria; species Falsiruegeria litorea. The sequence continues at coordinate 63,631 of NZ_FWFO01000006.1, read as the reverse complement.
GGAGCATGGCCAGAAGCAGGGTGACCAAAAGCGGGTTCAACTCAGGAAATACGACGACTGACGTGTAATTTACCGTTGTCGCGCCAAACATTGCGTGCAGAACGGCGAATGCCTGGTGCACGGTTTCCGCGCAGAAAAACACCCAGGCGATGACCACAGCGGCAAAGGTCAACGCAAACCCAATTTTTGGTGAAAGCTTGGGCATGCTGTTTGCCCGCCAGAAATGAGCCGCTGTCAGATATGCCCCGTGCAAACCACCCCAGACAACGAACTGCCACCCGGCCCCATGCCACAGACCACCAAGCAACATCACAATCCAAAGGTTTGCATACCGGCGAACAGGTCCGTGTCGACTCCCGCCAAACGGGATATAAAGGTAATCCCGCAGGAATGTGGACAGCGTTATGTGCCACCGCCGCCAGAACTCGATGATATCGGTGGATTTGTACGGAGAGTTGAAGTTGACCGGCAACTTCAGCCCAAAGAGCAGGCCAAGGCCCAAAGCCATGTCTGCGTAGCCCGAAAAATCAAAGTAGATCTGGAACGTGTAACACAGCATTCCCAACCATGCTTCGGCAAGGCTCAGCTCTATTCCCAGCGATTGCGCTTGGAACATGGCATCCGCCCCGGGGGCCAGCCCGTCCGCGATCAGGACTTTCTTGGCCAAACCAATGCAAAACAGAACAAGCCCTGACGCGATGTCCTCGGACTTGAACATGGCAAATCGAGGCTGTGACAATTGGGGGATCATGTCGCGGTGGTGAACGATCGGCCCGGCGATGAGTTGCGGAAAGAAGGAGACGAAAAAGAGGTATTCCAGCGCGTCGCCCGGTTTTGCCTTACCCTGATGGATGTCAACCAGATAGGCGATCTGCTGGAAGGTGAAAAAGGAAATGCCCAAAGGCAACAGGATCTCGGGAATGCCCAACCCACTGCCAGACACGGCCCGCGCGATATCATCGAAGAACCCGGCGTATTTGTACCACCCCAGAAGACCCAGATTGAACGCAACCCCTGTTCCGGTCAGCAGCCGGGTGGGACGTGCCGCAATTCTATGGGCAAGAAAGAAGTTCGCTCCAACCGAACCCAACAACAGAGCCAGGAACGGCGGATGATACCAGCCATAGAAAACAAGTGACGCGATGGTCAACGCCGCCAATGCTCCGCGCGGGCCAAACCCGCGGCGCATCGCATAGGTTGCGATCAACACCGCCGGCAGGAACCCAAGCAGAAATGGAAGGGATGCGAAGAGCACGGTACGAACGTCCTTTTCAGATTATTCCGCTGGAACCTGGCCGTTTTGCGATGGCTTTTTACAAAACCGCCGCCAGATTTTCACGACTGGCGTAATGTAGACGCCCCATAGAGAACGGAACTGTTCCATGTCGCGGTCTTCGATGCCAAATTCCACGCGCTCGTCCTTTTGGGGAAGGTAAAGCGTTCCAAACAGCGTGTCCCAGAACGAAAAGATGTGACCGAAATTCGTGTCAAAATGCTCAGGCGACTTGCTGTGATGAACCTGATGCTGGGCAGGTGAGATGAAGACCCGGTTCCAGAAATCACCATAGCTGATCCAGACATGAGTATGTCGCAGGTTATACCCGGCCATGCGCCAGACCCAGATCCCCGCGAGGGTGCCAAAGATCGTGAAGGGCATCGGGCTTTGACCAAAAGCAAAGACCCACACCGCAATGCCTGTCCCCATGACAACGGCGCTTACCAAAGAGCCGAATACAGCCTCGATCGGATGACGGCGCATCGCTGTGACGGGGGTCATCACCTCGGCGGAATGGTGAACTTTGTGCAGTTCCCAAAGAATGGGAACGCGGTGCTTGAGGTAGTGAGCCCAAGACGCGCCAAAGTCCCATAGCAGCACCAGCATCGCCGAATAGAAGACCCGCCCGGCAAGACCGGTTTCCACGTTGCCCCCTTCCAGACCGATCCAATTTGCCAGACCAAGAACCAGTTCCGATACCAGCGCCGGGCTTAGAAGAACGGTCACCGTCATCCAAAACAGAACGCCCTGATTAATGAGGAATATCCAATAATCAATCTTGGCAGAGCCGTGCAGGAAAACACTGCGGGGAAACAAGACGGCCAATATGCGCCGCGGTGTCGGCAGGCCGCCCGTCCGCTTGTGAATGCGTGCCACCACAACAAGAAAGGCGATCAGAAACGCAATCAGAAGTGACCCAATGCTCAGAAAATGCCCCGCATTGAACAGAACACCGCCTGTGTTATGCCACATGGTGGCAATCGTATTTTCAATTTATTCCAAACCCATGTCATTATACCCTCTAAACACCAAGAACCGTTTTGGCCTGCATTTCGGGCAACAATGAGGCACCATCGGCGTGATTGCTGGACATTCCGGAAACGATGTCGAGCTTATGGGATCCCCACCACCATTTCTGAAGGCGACGGGGGCCGCACTGAAGGACCACGGTGCCCAGTTTACAGTCACCGGCAGTTTGTGATGGATGTCGCCGCGTTTGATGGCGCGGATTGACTCAACCGTGCTGAGGGTCGCTCGGCTACCGACAAAGCTTCCGATCTTTGCGATCAGCCAAAGCCACCGATGCTATCGCTTTCAACAGTTCGCTCGGGAACGCGGCTGAGGCTGAGCCTCAAACACTTGGCAGTAGATCCTCATCAGCCTTCTGTTTGCTTAGAACCCAATTTGAGGCGCTCGACAGATGTATCCAAAGAAACGGTTTGAAAATCAAGCAATCCTGAAGTAGCGATCTAAATTTCGACATTTTGATCGCTACTTCAGGACATCCAACATTGAAAGTGTCAGTCTTCCAGAATCCGGCGAATTTCGCGCATGATGATTTCACCAGTAGTCGGGTCGATCTTGCGGCCAAATAGCTCGACCCTGAACCCGTTGGCAGACAACTCTCCGCGCAACTCAGACCCATCTTCCACATAGACTGACGGCAAGCGCGTGTTGCTGCTTGGGCGCCCACCTTTGCGCGGGTCCTTTTCGGACTTGCCACGCGTCGACAAAGCTTTGCTGAGAACACTCCATTCTTCGCTGGCTGAAGTGCAATCAGATCCGTCAAGCGCCACACGCAATTCTGCCTGCGCCCCGTCCCGCAATGCAGACGCCAATTGCAACCCTGCTTTTTCAGTCAAGGCCGCCGGGAAACGCAGCAGGTCACCGAGACACTCATGAACCAAAGCAAAGCTACGCACCTTGGAACGTTTGGCCTTGGACACCGAAGCAAACAGCGCATCCACTGCGTCAGAAACGCTAGGGAACACGCCCTGCCCCGCCGACAGCACTGCAATCCGACCTCGTTCATATGGTGTCAGGTTGGCGCGCACCTCGTTCTCTTCGACCATCGAGACATAGGCATCCTGCCCTGCATCCGCATCGCGCACATAGGCCGGGATTTGACCGAAAGCCGGGTCTTCGCTCGCCAGCACCTGATAGGCTTTCAAACGCCGGTAGCCCGAGATCAGACCAAACCCTTCAGATGTGGCAGAAACCTCGATCGGGCTGCGCAGACCCGACGCGCGGATCGACGCCAGCAATTCCGCCATCAACTCGGGGTCTTCGGTCAGCCGGTCACGTCGGATGAAGTCCGCGTCGATCTCGTCCAGCGCAATGGGTTGGGCGACAAGTCCTGCTGCCTTGGCCTGTCGGAACTGCTCGGCCTCGGCCGAGTCCCTTGCCTGGGTCGCCCGATCTGTCACGGATGTCATGCCGGCAAGCGCAGCGGCCTCGCCTGCGACCTGAGCAATCGGAGCTGTCATCGACAACGCATCCACTGGTTTCGCGGCGAAACCCTCATCCAACTCACGCAGAGTGTCAGCATCCGGGGCGGTCAAACGTCTACGTTTTGCCATCAATCATTCCCCTCCAAGTTCACATCCCGCCACCAGCAGCCGATTAGCAGTTCTTTGAATTCGGCATAGGTACGGTCAAATGTCTCGCGTCCCCGCACATAGGTCTCGCGGTTGAACTCGCGATAGTCGGCCTCGTAAATCCCGTTGACCTGTTCGCCGGCTTGACCAACCAATGCGGTATAGTCCTGCCGATAGGCATTCATGAAATCACCGAAATAGGCCTGGATCACATTCGCCATGTCCGTCTGTTGCGATGCATCAAATCGGGTAACGATGGCCCGCACCACATCCCATTCAAATTTCATCTCAGGAAGGCTCGCCGCACGACGGGATGCGTTCTCTCCATCCTCGATCGAAGCAAAGGTCGAATAGAGCATGTCAAAGAAACGGCCCGTGGAATCGAACTCCAGAAAGGATGCGCCAAGCGGCACGAGCAGGATATCGGCAGCAGCCAGGGCGTTGATCGTCAAATAGCCAAGGGCAGGGGGCGTATCTAGGAAGATTATGTCATAGTCATCCAGCACGCCCTCATCTTCTAGGAAATTGGTCAGCCCATCCCACAACGGCCAAGACCGCAGTCCCATGCGCCACACGGGGATCTGAAACTCGGCCCAATAAAGGTTCAACTGTGCGCCGATCAGATCGATGTTGGGCCAGTGGGTTTTCTGAATGACGTTTCGCGACGAAACCTCCAGGGCTTCTTGCAGCGTCTCATCCAACGGGATCTCTGTCTGACCACCGGCGCTGCGCACCTTATTCTCGGCCGTGACCGCCTTGGCAAAGTCCTTGGCAATCAGGGGAAACACTGTGGACCATTCGTCAGGAACAGTTCCGCCTAAGATCGAGGTCATCGATCCCTGGCTATCAAGGTCGATTACAAGAACCTTGTAGCCATCCAAAGCGGCCGACATTGCCAGATGGGCCGCCGTGCTGGTCTTGCCAACGCCACCTTTGAAATTGGCAACCGACACGACCTTGGCCTGTGCGTCTTTTGGCCGATAGGGCAGGTACTCTTTGGTGCTGACCCCCTCGCTTGCGAAATGCTGACGAAGCGTGAGTACCTCTTCGAGAGTAAACCATTTGGACCCACCGTCCCCCTCGCCTTGAGGCAGTTCGGGGTTTGCCTTTAGCACCCGACGCAGATGGGCAGGGGCGACAGGGATAAGGTATTTGGTGATTTCCCACGTCGAAAACTTGCGCAGACGTTTCTGCCCATCCGGTGCATACCCACGACGTGCCAGATCCTCGCGTCCCTTCGCACAAAAAGCGGCGGCTTTGGCGAATCGCGTTGTGTCGATAGGATCGGGCAGACGGGCGGCAGCGGCCTCGGGGTTGAGGTTCAAATATGGTGGAACCGATTGTGTGGGTTGTTTGCTCAATGTCTGTGCCTCACAGTATGTTCGCCTTTTCAGCGTATATTGACTACATTAGCGAACATCGTGGACTTAGACTACCATGAATTGGGATTCTGGGCGGAGAATTGATCCAAGACCAATGGTTTCGCCACGAAACCAAGGGAAAATCAAAGTTATCCACACAACAAACTGTTTATTATCTTTATGAGATTTAGAATCTTTGCGGAAGAGAAATCATTTATCAACAAAGGCTTACGGTATACAGAGGACCTTTGAACAGGATTAAAGGCACCCAAATACAGTGCCAAAGGTACCCATCTGCAGGTGCATGGGTACCCGAATACAGGGCTTAAGGTACCGATTCTCGGTTTGGACGAAAACCACGCAATAGAGCCTGTTTTGGATCGTTTTCGCGTGTTTTCTAGGCCATATTCGATGCCATCCCAGGCGATATTTACGGTGAGTCCCGACAAAACTTGTCTTAGGGTACCCGCATACGGGATGAGGTTAGAGAACCCACGTATACTTGATTTGAGGTACCTTTTGTGCGACAACTAGGCCAGAGCAGAAAGAAAAAATGACCAACGCACAAATAGATATGGATCAGTTGACCGGTGCTTTGCGCCGCGAGACGGTGAAAAAGAATGTGGCGGCAATCCACATCAGCGGCAAACTTAGTTTGCTGCAGCGTAAGCTGTCGAACGTGCTGTTGCTCAATGCCTATGATGCATTGACCAGCGCACAGAGCCACACCATCGATGCCAGGACCTTGGCCACTATGGTTGGTTACAACTCCAACGACATGGACACTTTGCGTGCCAGTCTGCGCGCTTTGGCCGAGACGGTGGCAGAATGGGACATGCTGGATGAAGAGGGCCGACAGGAATGGGGCGTCTCTTCGCTGCTTTCGTTTGCTAAACTCAAGAACGGTGTTTGCGAGTATTCGTATTCTCCTGCGCTTGCGCAAAAGCTGCACGATCCCAAGATCTACGCGTTGATCAATGTCCACATTCAGCGCAACTTCACTTCGGGTCACGGTCTGGCGCTCTATGAAAATTGTTATCGTTTCGTGCGCACCGGGTCGACCGGTTGGTGGTCGCTTGAGATCTTTCGCAAATTGATGGGCGTGGATGGGTCAAGCTATTACGAGAGTTTCAAGCACCTGAATGCAAAGATTATCAAACCGGCTGTGGTCGAGGTGAATCGGAATTCGGACATTGAGATCACACCAGAGTTCAAAAAGAAGGGCAGGGCGGTCGCTGATGTTCGATTTTTGATCAAGGAAAATCCACAACTGGCAATGTTCCAGATCGGTGATGACGACGGCATTCGGAACATGGGTGTGTACAAGAAGTTGATCGAGCAAGGTGTGTCTGACCGATTGGCGCGTCAGTGGATTGTTGAACACGGCGAAGATTACGTGGCCGAAAAACTGGACTACGTTCGTCGGCAGCCAGACGTAAAATCCGCTGCGGGTTATCTTAATGCAGCGCTAAAGGATGACTATAACAATCAAGCCAAAGTGCCCTCTCCGCCAAACCCCGAAGCATTGAAGCTGGCAGAAGAACGACGCGCAAAAGAGCGTGAGGCAGATGAGGAGTTGGATGCCCGTTTGGCCGAGCGTGCCAAGCGGTCACGCAAATTCGAAGTTGTTTCGGAGCTGGTTTCGCGACGAAACCCCACCCAAAGGGACGCAGACAAACGGTTGTTCTTGGCCGGGTTGGATGATGATCTCGAGCGGGCCGAGTTTCGAACTCATGGCTGGCAATCTGCGCTGAATGCTACGGCAATTTTCGCGTTTTGGGCACAACTTGAGCCGGATGCCTTTGAAGGGATCGATTGAGGTTCTGGTGATCTCTTGGTGGATACCGCATAAGTGTTCGCTAATTGTTCTTGGCGACCCGCCGTCGCCAAATGATCCAAGCATTGTCCTTTGGTCGTAAACGCATACGGATTGGGGCCTGCAGACACAGCGAGTTCTGACCTGACTAGTTTCTAGTTTGACGCGTGAATGCATCGCAAAAAAACCGTGAATCGTGCCCGTCGAACTGTACTTGTTTGCCAGTTATGTCAAATTTCCCGGTGCAAGTGGGAGGTGTAGACATGAACGTTATCTGGAACGAGCCGAAGTCGATGGTGTCGGGCAACAAGCCAGCAGATATCGTGGAACCCTTTGAAGACTGGGAACAGGCTATGCGCGACCCTAAATCGGCCAAGGGGGCGCGGGTCTGGAAGCCTGTGTTTGTCGAATTGAATCGGGGCAAACAAGGCGATTACACGTCGACACTTCAGTCTTTGGTCAACCACATGATCCGAACCGACAAAGGGAAAACTCTCCAATATGATCGGGATTTTCTGGCTGTGGTGGTCAACATTATCGTCGGAGAGTTGGCCGGTGAGAATGTCGAGCGGTTTACGCGTTTCTTTCTGTACCGCCCTGAAGCCATCGCCTACGATTCCGTCTTGGGATGCGAAACACTACACATCGGTGTGGGTATTCCGATCTCACGGTTAGTGACATCTGGAAACTTGGATGGCTTGGACAGAGCTTTTCGCGGTGCCAAACGTTATGCGCGACACGCTGCATCTGGTGAAATGCCTGCTGTGGTTCAGCATCATTATGTTTTAGATCGTCCGCTGTGCGACAAGGTTGTCACCGGATACGTTGATGACGAAATCTCGGTTGCAAACGAGCGGTTTCGTTGCGAAACGGAAGAGGTGAACTCCACAGCTCCTTCTCGAATTGATCACTACTGGCGGCAGTCCTGGTCAGTGTCCAGGACCGGAGCCGCATTGGAGTTTGGACACAGTTCGAACGGGTCCGACTTGAGCGCTGAAATGGATGATATGATCTATGACGGTGCCGTCGACGAGGTCGAATTCTATCGGCTATTGAATGCCAACAAGCAGAAATCAATCGCGATGGCGGCTGGCAAATGCATGGCCCGAAACATTAACCGACCGCTGGAAGCCCGTATTACAGAGGACAACCTGGATGCACAAACGACCGAAAGTCACTCGGCTCAGAACCCCAGCGATGCGCGACCGGTCATGTTTGTTCAGTTGCCGAAGTTGGCAAGCGACGAACCTTGGGCCGGGCGACTGGAATTCTATGTTTTGACCGGAGTGATCCGCTTGCTTCGGTGGGCGGACAACTGGAAAGACAACAAAGGAAAAACGCGCCGCGTCGCGGTAGTCATTAACATCAGCTACAAGAACTTGTCCGATGCCACGGACGGCACCGGTTTCCTTGAACGTGAAATCCGACGACTGGCGCGGTTGCGCAATGCCGAAGGCGTGGCGACAGCAGTAGTGATGTCAAATGACTCTGCTACTCACGAGAGCCAACGCGTGAACATGAGGCTGCCGTGCAAAGAAACGGATGTTGTGAACTGGCAGATCCAGCCTGAGGTTCAGGCGGTTTCCTTTGTCGAAGTGTGGCTGGAACAGTTGAACCGTGCCACTTTGGTTATCACCGGGCCCGGGGGGGATCAGGTGGATCTAAAACTGACTCGCAGTCAGATTGTAGGCGATGATGGGTCCATTGCACGCGCGTCATACACTGTCGACCGCAAGCGTCTGGTAACAGGGCGGGGCGAGTTTGTGATTTCTCGGGCTTACGTACGTCGCTTCGGTGACACGGCTAAGACGCAGATTGTTGTGGCCTTTGCCCCAAGTCTGAACCGGGACAACCGTGGTCAATCCGTGCCGACTGGAGATTATAGGTTGGAATTGACCAACGAAGCCGGCGCACCATTGCACGCAGAAATCACGCTGCGCTGCAACAACAGCGTGCGAACAGTTCCGGACTTCGCACCGCAGCCCCGTGCGGACGGACCCGGTATCGACGGCATCAGTTCTGAAACCGAGGTGGCGCGCAACGTGCCCTTGTGGACAGTGGGGCGGGTTGCTCGGTTGGGGGCATTCTCGGCCTATCCCGACGGCAGTTTGGCTGATGTCTATGTGGTGGGCGGAACCTATGACCAGGAAAATGAAACGAAGCGGGTGATGAATTCAAAATCCGTGTCGGCAGATGATTGTGATGTGATGGGCTTGCCCGTCGCACCCGAAGAACAAAGCGCACGTTCTGGTGTTTTGACTTCTGGGCTCACGCTGGTTTCATCCCAAGAATTCGACGCCCCGGTTCGGCTGTTGCACAAGTAACATCGGCGGACTTCCCGATCTGTTCCGGGCGCTGCGTGCCGTCGGTATTCCATCAGATGTCTGGTATTGTGTTGCGACCAATCCTTAGAAATATTCCCTGAAATGAACGAGGGCCCGACGGGAATCATGTCAGGCCCTCGTTTTTCGTCCAAGTTGGGGACTCAGACGAAACAGGCAGCACGGCCACTCAACGCGCGCCTGTATCCCAAGATCCGTATCTTTTGGGGTACTTTCAGTGCAGCTGAAAGTTCATGGTCCGATGTCGGATCAGCACGGGCCTGCCCACATAATCCGGCGAAACATCATCCGAGCACCGGGAGCATGCGAAATGCCCGGTTGCTCCCTCATCGATTCTGCTTCGTCAGGTTGCGGCCCAACCGTCTGCAATTGCGATTATCGGGTCAATATTCCGTGAAACGTGAAGCGAATTTTGACGATTTTTTCACGGTAACTGGGTTCGAACTTGGGGCGCAAATCCACTCAGCGCAAGGTTGCGCGAGAAGGCAAAGGCGCGTCTTCCACGTCACGTTTTCTTCAGTGCATCCATAAGGGCAGCACCCAACGCACCTGTGTCAGGTGTCTTTGGGTTTGATTTGGCCTGATGGTGGCCTTTCTGCGGTCCTCGCCCCTTGGCCTGAGGTTTGCCGCGCGGCGCGGATCCGCGGTTGCCCCGTTCGGAACGGTCAGACGTGCCGCCATCCTTGCGCATGCTCAATCCGATGCGTTTGCGTGCAACATCCACTTCGGTCACGCGCACTTTCACCACCTGACCCGTCTTGACCACTTCGTGGGGGTCCTTGACGAAACGATCCGCCAATTGGCTGACATGCACCAGCCCGTCTTGATGCACGCCAATGTCGACAAAGGCGCCAAAGGCCGCGACGTTGGTTACCGTGCCTTCCAGCGACATGCCGGGCTTGAGGTCCTTGATATCTTCGATCCCGTCGGCAAAAGAGGCCGTGACAAAACTGGGTCGGGGATCGCGGCCGGGTTTTTCCAGCTCGTCAAAGATGTCGCGAACCGTGGGCAGACCAAAGCTTTCGTCCACGAACTGTTCGGCGCGCAGTGATTTTAACGCACCATCCTGGCCCATGATTTGACGAATGTCCCGCCCGCAGGCCTGAACGATTTTCCGCGCAACATCATAGGCTTCAGGGTGAACAGACGAGGCATCCAGCGGCTCGGCCCCATCGCGGATACGCAGAAATCCCGCGCATTGTTCAAAGGCACGCGGACCCAAGCGCGACACCTTCAACAGATCCTTGCGCGCGCCAAACGCCCCGTTCATGTCCCGATGGGCGACAATGGCCTCGGCCAATCCAGGTCCAAGGCCCGAGACATGGGCCAGCAACGGGGCAGAGGCAGTGTTCAGGTCGACACCGACCGCGTTCACCACGTCTTCGATCACAGCCGCCAGCGATTTGCTCAGCCGGTGTTGGTCGACGTCGTGCTGATACTGACCCACACCAATGGATTTGGGCTCGATCTTCACCAGTTCCGCCAGCGGGTCTTGCAGGCGACGTGCAATCGACACTGCACCACGCAGCGACACGTCCAGATCGGGAAACTCGCGCGCCGCCAATTCGGATGCCGAATAGACCGAGGCACCGGCTTCGGACACCACGACCTTGGTCGGTGCCTTCACCCCTTTGGGCAACAGTTTCAATGTATCCGCCACCAACCGCTCGGTCTCGCGGCTTGCGGTGCCATTGCCGATCGCGACGAGTTCAATCCCATGGGTTGCGATCAGCTTCAGGATCGCGGCCTCGGCACCCCGCACATCGTTTTTTGGCTGAAACGGATAGAGTGTCTCAGTCGCCACCAGTTTGCCGGTCGTATCGACGACGGCGGCCTTGACGCCGGTCCGAATACCAGGATCCAGGCCCAAGGTCGGGCGTGCACCCGCCGGGGCAGCAAAGAGCAGATCCTTCAGGTTGCGGGCAAAAACGGTGATCGCATCCTCTTGAGCGCGGTTGCGCAGATCGGCCATCAGTTCAACCATCATCGACAGGCTCAGCTTGACCCGCCAGGTCCAGCCGGCAACCTTGCGCAACCACTTGTCTCCCGCCGTATCGCTGCGGGTCTGCAATTGGGCGGCGACAATTCCCTCGGCCCGATCGGCGCCGGTTTCCGGGTCGGGGGCCACGTCCAGCGTGACCACCCCCTCTTTTGACGCGCGCAACATGGCTAACGCCCGGTGCGAAGGTACATCTGCCCACCGTTCGCGGTGATCGAAATAGTCTGAAAATTTGGCGCCGTTGGTCTCTTGCCCCGCGATGACCTTGGAGGTCAAAAACGCCTCGGCCTGCATGAACTTACGCAGCTCACCCAAAAGGCCCGCGTTTTCGGTCAACCCTTCGGCAATGATGTCACGAGCGCCGTTCAGGGCGTCGCGGGTCGTTGGCACGGTCTCTGTCACATAGGCCTCGGCCAGGGTTTCCGGTACCTGCGTCCGGTCCGCCAAAATCGCCTCGGCCAGTGGGTCCAGCCCGTTTTCACGTGCAATCATCGCCTTGGTGCGACGCTTGGGTTTGTACGGCAGATAGATGTCTTCCAACGCGGCCTTGGTGCTGGCCAGCGCGATAGATTTGGCCAGGTCATCAGTCAGCTTCCCCTGGTCCTTGATCGATGTCAGGATCGTATCCCGCCGTGCGTCCAGTTCGCGCAGGTAAGTCAGCCGGTCCGACAGCTGCCGCAGTTGGGTGTCGTCCAACCCACCCGTTGCCTCTTTGCGATAGCGCGCGATGAAGGGCACGGTCGAGCCGTCGTCCAGCAGGGCAACGGCGGCGCGCACCTGTTGGGGGCGGGCGCTGATTTCGGTTGCGATGGTCTGGGCGATGCGCTGTCCGGTGTCCAAGGGGGCCTCCGTCGGGTTGGGTCGGACACCCTGTTTAACCAGCCCGCCAAGGCGCGCCAAGTGGGAATGGCGGTTCAGCTGGCTTTCGCCGGTTTCGGCTGCAGCGCGTTGGTTATGTATGCCTCAACTGCGGCGGCCTGATCCGAGGTCAGACGCAAACCAAGCTTGGACCGGCGCCACAGCATGTCGTCGGCAGAACGCACCCATTCGTTGTCGATGCACCAGTTGATTTCGCGTTCGGTCAGGGTCGCACCGAAATCACGACCAAGGGCTTGCTCTGTGGCCGCATTCCCCAAAACCTCGGGGACTTCGGTGCCATAGGCGCGCACCAACCGCGTGGCCCAGGTCTGATCCAGGAACGGATATTGCGCTCGGGTCGAGGCGATAAGGCTGTCCAGCCCCTCGACCGGGAAATCGCCGCCGGGCAGGGGGACGCCTTCGGTCCAGTTGGGTTCGGTGTCGGGGAAAACCCTGGCTACCTTGTCCAACGCTGCCTCTGCCAGTTTGCGGTATGTGGTGATCTTGCCGCCAAAGACATTCAACAGCGCCGCCCCGTCGGATTGGTCCAGCGTCAGCACGTATTCCCGCGTCGCCGCCGTCGCAGACTTTGCACCGTCGTCATAGAGCGGGCGCACGCCGGAATAGCTCCAGACCACGTCATCGACACTCAGCGAAGTGGCGAAATATTGCGAGGCGAAGTTGAGCAGATATTTCTGCTCGGCCTCGGTGCATTCGGGTTTTGTGCTGGCATCAGCGTGATCTGCATCCGTGGTGCCGATCAGGGTAAAGTCGCCCTCATAGGGAATAGCAAAGATGATCCGCCCATCGGTGCCTTGAAAGAAATAGGCCTTGTCGTGCTCGAACAGTTTACGGGTTACGATGTGGCTTCCACGCACCAGCCGCACACCCTCGGTCGAGTTGACGCGCAGCGTGTTGTGGATGATGTCGCCCACCCATGGACCGCCTGCGTTGATCAGCATTTTGGCGTGAGTGGTATGGCGATTTCCGGTCGCCATGTCCTCGGTCGTTATGGCCCACAGGTCATCTGTGCGTTCGGCGCTGACAACTTTGGTGCGCGTCATGATCTGCGCGCCACGGGCTTGCGCATCGCGGGCGTTCAATACCACCAGACGTGCGTCCTGAATCCAACAGTCCGAATATTCAAACGCCTTCTGGAACTTGGTCTGCAAGGGACGTCCAGCCGGGTCTGTTTTCAGATCCAGCGTCTTGGTCGACGGCAGGATTTCACGCCCCCCCATCGTGTCATACAAAAACAGGCCGAGCCGCACCAACCAACTGGGGCGGCGGCCTTTCATCCAGGGCATTACCGTGCCCAACAGGCGGGATACGGGTGTGTCGCTCTCGAACCGCATGTCCTTGTGATAGGGCACGACAAACCGCAAGGGCCAGCTTATGTGGGGCATGGCCTTCAGCAGAACTTCGCGTTCAATCAGGGCCTCTCGGACCAGGCGAAACTCGAGAAATTCCAGATACCGCAACCCACCGTGGAACAGCTTGGTCGAGGCCGAAGACGTCGCCGATGCCAGGTCGTTCATTTCGGCCAGAGCGACCGAAAAGCCACGGCCTGCCGCGTCGCGGGCAATGCCACAGCCGTTGATCCCACCGCCGATGATGAAAATATCCAGCGGCTCGCCTTCGGAGCGTTTAGCGTCAACCTGCATTCAGCTCGTCCAATACCAAAATCTCTGTCTGCCCTGCGCGGGCTGCTTCAATAAATTCCATCGGGGGCATCTGGTCGGTCACCACATAGTCCAGGTCCTGAACAGCGCAGATGCGGATCGGTGCCGAGCGTTCGAATTTTGAGCTATCACAAACCAGGATCTTGATCCGCGAATTGCGCAGGATCGCGCGGGCCACCGAAACCTCGCGGGTGTCAAAATCCAGAACCGAGCCATCCATATCCAGGGCCGAGGCCCCGATGACCGCATAGTCCACCTTGTAGCGTTCGATGAATTCGACCGCATCCTCACCTACAATGGCACCATCGCTTTGACGGACCGCACCGCCGACCAAGATCAGCTCTTTGGATTGGGTGCCGATCAGGATGTTGATGATGTTGATGTTGTTGGACAGGACGGTCAGATCCTTGTGATGCGACAGCGCCTTGGCGACCTGTTCGGTTGATGTGCCGATATTCAAACTGACCGAGCAGGTATCGGGGATTAACGAGGCACACAGCACCCCCATCGCCTCTTTCTCTTGCCCTTTCAGTTTGCGCCGTTCGGCATATTCGCGGTTTGACACCTGATCGACCCTCACGGCACCCCCGTGGGTCCGCGTGACCAGACCCCGATTGCTCAGATCCCGCAGGTCGGCCCGAATGGTCTGGTTGGAAACGCCAAAGAGCGTCGACAGGTCATCAACGTTCACGCGCTCGTGTTCGCGCAGCAGGTCCAGGATTTTGTCGTGTCGTTCTTCGGCATCCATGGTTGGCAGCCCTTGGTGACTCACTGCGTGCTACTTAGGCATTCTGTCGTCGAATGTCACGAAGGGATTTTCGATATGGTTTCGGTTTTTTTCGTTATTGCATCTTTCGAACGTTGTGAGCGAAGGTGTTGACATGGCAACTGATCTGCGGCTTCTTCTGCCAAGCCAATGAGGTTGTCATCAATCGGGGAGGGTATGGCGCATGGGACTTCGATTCTTTTCGGATCGGAACCGGCCGGTTCACATGGGATCCTACCCGCTGGAGCGATTGTCCCGACTGTCATCGGCGCCAGAATTGTCGCGCGTGCCAGTAATGCCGACCCTAAGTTTTGAGCGGCCTGAAACCCCCGAAAGCATCGTCAACGCAATGGGAGAGTTCCAGGCGATGATGGACGCGATCCGAGATGGGTTCGTGAACAAGGCAAAATCAGACATTCCCAGCGATCCGCAAGAACGGTCAAATCACCTCAAGGCGTTTGGTTACTACAATGATGCCTCGATGGTGGGGGTAGGGCGGTTGAAAGCGGATGCCATTCTGGACGCCCCGCGCAGAAACCCCGACATCGAACGGTTGGCGCATGCGTTGAAAACCCGGCAGACCAAGACCTTTGCCTCGGGCATCGACATGATCATGGCCGACCTCAAAGAAAGCATCGAAGCGCCGGACACCCCAGTGGACGGGCATAAGAACGCGATTGTCTTTCTGTATGAGTACACCCGCGATCCTCGATCTGATGAACCGGGCAGCGACTGGATATTGGATGCGCAGGAACATCGCGCCTGTCTACGTGGAACCGAAACGGCCGTTGTGATCGCCAACTACATACGCCTTCTGGGATACGAGGCGCGCGCCCATACCCTGACCACGACCGAAGTGGACCTGGGCCGTCTTGCCGTCTCTGCAGGACTGGTCACCGCCGAGCAGGGAGAACTGATCGCGCCGTGGCTTGGCACGCGATTTGGTCTGGCTGCTATCACGACCGAAATGGACCTGGCCAGCGATCAACCATTGGCTCCGATGTCCGAACAGCCCTGGTTCAAGACCCAAGGCCCGGCGTGGTGGCTGGGCAAAGGGTTTGCCAAATCCGCCTTGAACCGAGATCCCTTTGCTCGGCGAAATTACGTCGATGGGGCACACCCCTTTGAGCGGCTCAAACGGGTGGATAAACCCACGACCTACATTGATGAGGCCAACGTTGCCCGCGTGCCCAAACGGGCCGACATGTTTGCGCGCTCCTTGTTTGGCGACATGGGCAAAGGCAATCAAGAGGCCGCACGGGGCGGGCATTATGTCCGCAAATCCGCGCCCAGCTTTGCGCAGCGCCGCGCGCTTGGGGCCTTTGTCCTGCTGCAGGATGGTGATGCAAACCCGCAAGGCGCGCGCCCGACACAAGAGCAGCGCAATGCCGACAACCTGAAGGCAGCGAGTTATTTTCTGGGCGTCGATGCTGTCGGCACCAGCCGATGCCCGGAATGGAGCTGGTACAGCCATGACGCGGCAGGTCAGCCAATCAACCCGCCCCATGACAAAGCTGTCAGCATGATCATCGATCAGGGGTTTGAAACGATGGAGGGGGCCAGCGGAGATGATTGGATCGCGGTCAGCCAATCCATGCGGGCCTATCTGCGGTTTTCGCTGCTCGGCGGGGTGATCGCGCAACAGATCCGCAACCTCGGCTATAGCGCCAAGGCGCACACGGTGATGGACGGTGAGGTTTTGCAACCGCCGCTGCTGTTGTTGGCCGGTTTGGGAGAGGTCAGCCGGATTGGCGAGGTTATCTTGAACCCGTACCTTGGCCCGCGCCTGAAATCTGGCGCGGTCACCACAGACATGCCAATGGCGCACGACAAGCCCATCGACTTTGGCCTGCAGAACTTTTGCAACTCGTGCAACAAATGCGCGCGCGAATGTCCGTCCGGGGCGATCACCGCCGGCCCCAAGCTGATGTTCAACGGCTATGAAATCTGGAAGTCCGACAGCCAGAAGTGCACCACATACCGGATCACGCAACAGGGCGGGGCGATGTGTGGGCGGTGCATGAAAACGTGCCCGTGGAACCTGGAAGGTCTGTTTTCACAGGCGCCGTTCCGATGGGCGGCAACCAATGTTCCATCGTCAGCGCCCATGTTGGCCAAGTTGGATGACGCCGTTGGCAATGGCGGGCTCAATGAGGTCAAGAAGTGGTGGTGGGACGTCGAGCTGGACGAAAGCGGGGGCTATCGCAAACCCAAGCATTCCGTGAACCGGCGCGATCTGCAGCGGGATCTGGACCTGAAGTACGAGGACCAGACACTCGCTGTTTATCCTGCACCACTTGCTCCGCCGCCCTATCCCTATCCCTTTCCAATGGACCGCGAGGCCGGGATTGCGGCGTATGAGGCAATGATCCCTGCCGACGAGTACAAGGAGCGGCTGGCGCGCGGTGATACCTCGATGGTGCACCGGTTTGCCAATGACGGGGATGCGCCGGTCATTCAGGTCTCGATCACCAAGGTCGACAAGATGACCGCAGGGGTCACCAAATACGAATTCTCTACCCTCGACGGATCGCCGTTGCCTGAATGGACCGCCGGCGCGCATTTGGACGTAGTCGTCGCGCCCGAGTTTCTGCGGCAGTATTCCATGTCCGGCAACCCGGCGGATACCAGCTCGTATCAAATTGGTGTGCTGCGCGAGGAGGAAGGGCGCGGGGGATCGGCCCTGTTGCATCGAATTTTCACCGAGGGGCGCAAGGTCTTTATCTCTAAGCCGATCAACCATTTCGAACTGGAAGAGACCGCTACCAGGACGTTTCTGATGGGCGGCGGGATCGGGATCACGCCGATGATCGCCTTTGCTCATCGGCTGCATGATCTCGGTGCAGAGTTCGAACTGCACTACTCTGCCAGCCGGAAGGATGAAGCGGGGTATCTGCAAGATCTGGCCATAGTTCCCTGGTCGGATCGGGTGCACTTGCATTTCTCGGATCTGGGCAACCGCGCGGACTTGGATCAGGTGTTGGCTGGCTACCGGACAGGATGGCACGTGTATACCTGCGGACCGGATCGCTACATGGACGGGGTAATGCAAGCGGCCGAGCGGCAAGGCTTTCCCGAAGAGGCTCGGCATCTGGAGTATTTCAGTGTGCCGGAACAGCCTGAATACGAAAACCATCCCTTCACACTGAAATTGGCGCGTTCCGGTAAAGTGCTGGAGGTGCCCGCAGACAAAACCGCAGCCGATGTCATGGTCGAGAACGGGTTGCCTGTTGACATCAAATGCTCAGACGGGATCTGCGGTGTCTGCAAATGCGGCTTGATCTCTGGCGAGGTAGAGCATCGCGATTTTGTTCTGTCCAACAAGCAACGGGAAACGGCAATTATCACTTGCCAATCCCGCGCCGCGGAACCTGGTGGAATCGTCGAAATCGACGCGTGAAGTCCGAGATCGGGGGCGCTCCCGCCCGTCGTCAATTTTTCTTGGCAGAAAAACCTCCTCCCGTTGGGCCGGGCCTCGCTTCGCTCGGCGGTTGGCGCTTGCCGCCCAAGGTTTGATGTCACACGCTCCCTGTTTGCCAAGCGGTGCCGCGCCGAGCCGATAGGCGAGGCGCTCGGCCCAAGGCCGTTCGCTGAGCTGACGCAGTCAGGTTGGCGCGGGCGCGGGAGTGTCTCCGGGCTAATAAGGCAGGCCCACGTAGTTCTCTGCCAAGGCGGCCTGAGCTTTGGCGGAGGACAACAGGTAGTCTAACTCGACCTTACGCAACCGGCGATCATAGGAGTTTTCGCCATCAAAGCTGTGCAGCATCGACGTCATCATCCACGAGAACCTCTGCGCTTTCCAGACGCGGGCCAGGGCGCGGTCTGAATAGGCGTCCAGCCCGGTGCTGTCCCCGTTCAAATAGTGATCGACAAAACCCTCATACAGGTAGTGGATGTCTGACGCTGCTGAGTTCAATCCCCGCGCCCCGGTTGGTGGAAAAATATGCGCGGCATCCCCAGCCAGAAACAGGTTTCCATATCGCATCGGTTCGGCCACGTAGCTGCGCAGTGGTGCGATGGACTTCTCGATCGAGGCGCCTGTAATCAGGTTCGAGCTCACCTCATCGGGCAGGCGCCGCTTGAGTTCGGCCCAAAAGGCCTCGTCGCTCCAATCCTCGGCGCTGTCGGATAGGGGAACCTGAATGTAATAGCGACTGAGCACCTGGCTGCGCAGGGAGCAGAGCGCAAACCCGCGCGGGCTGGCGGCATAGATCAATTCTGGTGACACGGGCTTTGTCCGCGACAGAACCCCAAGCCAGCCAAAAGGATAGACCTTTTCGTATTCCTTCAGAACGTCCGCGGGGATGGACTTGCGGCTGACCCCGTGAAAACCGTCCGCCCCGACAATGAAATCGCAATCGATCCTTTTGCGATCGCCGTTTGAGAGAAAGGTCAGATGGGGCGCCGCGCTGGTCACGTCGTGCAGTTCGACGTCCTTAACATCGTGTAGCACCGTTCCGTTCATACGATCGCGCGCCTCATACAGGTCGCGGGTCACCTCGGTCTGCCCATAGACCACGACCGAGTTTCCATCGGTCTGGCCGCTCAGGTCGACCCGATACTTGCGATTGTTGCGTGCGATGTAAAACCCGTGGTGGATCTCTCCTTCGGCGTCCATCCTGTCGCCACACTGCGCCTTGCGCATCAGGTCCGCAAACCCGTGCTCCAGCACGCCAGCCCGAATGCGCTCCAGCACATGGTCCCGGCTGTGTTTTTCCAATACGATGGTTTCTATGCCCCGCACGTGAAGCAACTGCGACAGCAACAACCCCGAGGGGCCACCGCCAATGATGGCAACTTGAATTTTCATGTTCGCGTCTCCCTAGCCTGTGATTATTTCCAAGGCGCTGAGTCTGGGGAATGGACAGGACCGGCAGAAACTTGCATATTTCGAACATGGGCAAACAGAGTGATCTGACCACAATCCAAACCTATAACCTGTTTGGAGAAACTGCCGAGTTGCCGGATGTGGTGCACTGCGAACGGATTGAAACACGGTCGAAATTGCACAATTGGGAGCTCAAACCCCATCGCCACGCGCGCCTGCACCAGGTGTTGGTCATTCAGGCAGGTGGTGGAACGGCCAACCTTGATGGAACGATCCAAGAGCTCGAGGCCCAGTGTTTCGTGAACGTGCCGCAGGGCATCGTGCATGGGTTCGACTTTGTTCCAGGCACCGAAGGTTGGGTTCTGACAATCACCAATGAATTGCTGGACGAACTGTTGCCTGTGGGCGAAGGGGTACGGGCCGTTCTAGCGGCGCCGACTGTTTCACTGGCATCTGAGGAACTGTCCAATGCGATCAGCACGCTTCATCACGAGTATCTTGATCGAGGGTTTGGACGCGCACAGATATTGCGATCTTTGTCGGGTCTGCTGTTGGGGCAGATCGCGCGACAGATGCAGGTCCTTTCACCGCGGGATGCGCCACGTGTGTCAGGTGGGCTGGTGCAGCGGTTCGAAACGCTGATTGATGCCGAGTTTCGCAGGCAGCTCAAGGTCGCAGAGTATGCCAAGACCCTCGCCGTCTCGCCCACGCACCTCAATCGGGTGACCAAGCAAGAAACCGGGCGATCAGCCTCGGTCCTTGTTCGCGACCGGGTCTTGAGAGAGGCGCGACGGAAGTTGATTTTTACCAATTTGTCGGTAGCTGAAATAGCATATGAACTTGGATATTCCGATCCTGCGCACTTCTCGCGCGTCTTTGCGTCGGGCACGGGGTCTTCTCCACGCGCATTCAGACAGAGCGCGGGCCAAGTCCAAGGCGGATCGCGTTAACCCAGGTTCGGCACCTGCCCCGAGTACACTCGCTGCATGCCCATGAGCAGCGATTGACCAATGCGCCGCGCCATCAGATCGAATAGTTTGGCCTTGTCGGGTGACAGAACCTCTTGTGCGGTTTGCTCGAACAGGGTTAGCCAGACGTCGAAATGATGTGACTTGATCTCGGGCATGCCCAGATGGGTTTGCATTGGATTGCCCTGGTAGGCCCGGTCACGAAGCATGACATTGGCCCAGAAATCTTCGATCTTGGCCAAATGCACGGCCCATGTCGCATCGTCGTCGCCGATGTGATGGCGAAAGATCGGACCGATGGTTTCGTCGGCACGCACACGCGCGTAGAAAAGGGTCAACAACGAACGAATGTCCGAGCGGGTGATGTCAGCCCTTGGCGATCTGTCTGGGGTCATGGAGTAAACCTTTTGTTCAAGGGTTACTGACGCGACTGAGGCCCGGGTGCAATGCGGGGTTTTGACCCAACATGTGCGTTGCGGGCCGGGATTTAATGATCAAAATATTACTTGCGCCAAGGATACAGGAAAAATTCAGAAAAATAATTTGATCATATCTGGATTTGAAGAGGCAGGGCGCGTAATCTTGCTCAGAACCACCCAGTCCTGAGCATGGAGTAGAACGCAACATGGATCTGCTGACCATCAATGATCAACCGGGCCGGTACCCCGGTTCCTACTACGCGGTGAACGCGCATGCGAACACAATGGAACTGCGTGTTCCTGCCAAGGGTGATCTGCGGTGCGATGTCTGTGTTGTTGGCGGCGGTTTTACTGGCCTGAGCAGTGCTCTTCATCTGGCGCAGCGCGGTTATGATGTCATCCTGCTCGAGGCGCAGCGCGTGGGCTTTGGCGCTTCGGGTCGCAACGGTGGCCAGGTGGGGCAGGGGCAGCGAGTTGAGCAGGACGAGCTTGAGGATATGGTCGGCCAAGACCGCGCGCAGGCGCTGTGGCAGATCGCGCGCCAGTCCGTGGATCTGGTGCGTGACCTCAGCACATCCGATCTGGTGCATGCAGATTTCCACCCAGGTATCATTCATGCCGATCACCGGGCGCGTTATGTCAAACACAGCCACGACTATGTCAAACACCTGCAGGACAAATACGGGTACAGAAACATTCGCGCGCTGGATCGGGATGAACTGCGGTCGCTGGTCAATTCGCCTGCTTATTTCGGCGGTAGAATCTTTGAGGACGCGGGCCACATTGATCCGCTTCAATTTGTGCTGGGTTTGGCCCGCATGGCCGAGGCAGCGGGTGTTCGGATCTTTGAGCAGTCGCGGGTGACCTCTCTGCAAGAAACCGCGCCTGCCGTGGTCAAGACAGACGCCGCAACCGTTACCGCAGATCACGTCGTTCTGGGGTGTAATGGATACCTGGGCCGCCTGAATGGCCATGTCGCGGCTCGGGTGATGCCGATCAACAACTATGTGGTGGCGACCGAACCCTTGGGGCCCGAGCGGCAAGAAGAGCTTATCCGCAACAACCACGCGGTGGCGGACAGCAAGTTTGTGGTGAACTACTTTCGTTTCTCAGATGACCACCGCCTGCTCTTTGGCGGCACCGAAAGCTATCGCTACAAGTTCCCCGATGACATTGCGGGCGCGGTGCGGGTGCCGATGCTCGAGATTTTTCCGCAACTGAGCGACGTGCGCATCGACCACGCCTGGGGCGGAACGCTGGGGATCACGATGAACCGGATGCCCCACTTCGAACGGTTGCGAGGCAACATCTTGAGCTTGTCGGGGTTTTCGGGTCATGGCGTCGCGATGGCCTCTCTTGCGGGTCAGATCGCGGCCGAGGCCATTGCGGGACAAGCCGAGCGGTTTGATCTGATGGCCTCGGTCCCCACACAGCGGTTTCCTGGCGGGGCAGCTTTGCGGTCACCACTGCTGATCCTGGCGATGCTCTGGTACAGTTTTCGCGACAAACTGTAAGGGGCGCGATGAAACGTATCTACGAAGACATGGCCTATGGTGATCGTCCCATTCAGGAACGGTATTGGCCAAGCACGCTGGACACAGCGCCGCCCAGCTTTCCCACGTTGGAGGGGGAACACAGCTGCGAGTTTGCGATCATCGGCGGCGGCTACACCGGGCTGTCTGCAGCACTGACCTTGTCCGCCGAAGGGGCGGATGTGGTCCTGGTCGATGCAAACCCGCCGGGCTGGGGGGCATCAGGCCGCAACGGGGGGCTGGTGTCCGTTGGCAGCGCTAAGCTGGGTGACGACGTTATCATCCGCAAGTATGGCGCGGCAGATGCGCAAGCGTTCTTTGACGCCGAACGCGCCTCGGTCGAACTGGTCGAAGAGTATGTGACCGAGCTGGAGTTGAACGTCGACCGTCACTCTACAGGTTACACCTTTGTGGCGCACAAACCCGGCGCGGTGCAAGCGGTCAAGAACTATGGCGCAGAATACACTCACCGCTATGGCCTGCCATACGAGTTTGTCCCGAAAGAGGAGATGGCGGCACATGGGTTGAACAGCCCTGATTTTCACGGGGCAGTGCATCTGCCGCTTGGCTTTGCGCTCAACCCGATGAAATTTGTTCTGGGGCTCTATCGGGCGGTTGCTGCACGTGGCGTTCGGATTTTCAGCAAAACGCCGGTGACACGAATTGAGCAGGCAAATGGTTTTGTCCTGCACACACCAAAAGGACGCGTGCGGGCCAAGAAGCTGTTGATTGCTACCAATGGCTATTCCAGCGATGACATGCCCGGCGCCTTTGCGGGGCGATACTTGCCGGTGCAATCGAACATCCTCGTCTCTCGCCCGCTAACGGAAGATGAGATTGCTGCACAAGGCTGGTGGAGCCGTCAGATGCTGGTGGATTCCCGAACCTTGCTGCATTACTTCCGCCTGTTGCCAGACAACCGGATGCTTTTGGGGCTGCGCGGCTCGGTCCGGGCAACCGAGCAGACCCTGGCCGCAACCCGTGCCACCGCGCGCGCCGATTTTGATCGAATGTTCCCGGAATGGCGCCATGTCGACACGCCTTTCTTCTGGTCCGGCCTGATCTGCATGACCCGCAATTTGGTGCCCTTTGCCGGACCGGTTCCGGGAATGGCGGGGGCCTTTGCCGCGCTTGGCTATCATGGCAGTGGTGTGACGATGGGCAACTATGCTGGTGCCTTGATCGCGGACATGGCCCTTGGCAAGTCACGTAGGCGACACCCCGATTTGATGAAGCGCCCCTTGCGTCCGTTTGAATTGGGACCGTTCCGACGTGTGTCCCTGCCGCTGGCCTTTGCCTGGTATCGGATGCGCGACGGGATGTCGTCTTAGAGCAGCGGCAATTGAACCGGAATAGGCGCATAGCCGGACCGGGTCTTGTCGTCTTTCATGGTGGTCAATGCGGCCACCGCATCCTCGCGCGTCCGCATGTAGAGGATGCTTTTCTGACCCGCAGTTGTTCCCATCGGGCCGGTTTCCTTGGTCAGGCACCATTCGCCAAACAGCGTCTCGGATACGCTCAACACGCAATACCGGCTCTGCCGTTTCACATGATTGATCTTTTCCAAGCGAATCTGCACGACTGTTCCCTTTTGCGTGGGGGGACTGTTTACGAATGTAAACGCGACGTTTGAATGAGTCGTTACTTCGAGGGTTGGGAAAATTCGAATGTGTGGCTTGTGGGTCAATAGGTTAGCGATTACCTGTTTGCAAAAGCTATACAGACTAGGGGTTTCGCATGCTCTCGATTGGTGCATTGTCCCGGCAAACCGGAACCAAGGTTCAGACGATCCGTTATTACGAGCAGATCGGCCTGATGAATGAACCTGGGCGCACATCCGGAGGGCAGCGTCGGTATGAAGCAGAAGACCTGGAACGTCTTGCGTTCATTCGGCACGGGCGGCAGTTGGGGTTTTCGTTGGATGCGATCCGCGAGTTTCTGGACCTGTCGGACAACCCCGAACAATCTTGCAGCGTTGCGGATTCCATCGCGCGTCGGCAATTGTCTCAGGTGCGACAGCGCATCCTGCGCCTGCAGGCGCTGGAGGCCGAGTTGGAGCGCATGATTGCCAATTGCGCTGGTGAGTCGGGCAGGGACTGCAATGTGCTCAAGGTGCTGAACAATCACTCCGAATGCCTGACGGATCACGACACGATCGGAGAATGACGAGACCGCCGGAAACCCGACGGTCCCACATCTTTAGATCACGCGATCCCTTGGGGTGCGCCCGGCAAAGAAGTCGTCGAGGTTGTCCAGCACACGGAACCCCATGGCCTCGCGCGCTTCGCGGGTGGCGCTGCCGAGGTGGGGCAACATCACCAGGTTATCACATCCCGCCAGGTCCGGGTTGATCCGGGGTTCGCCGTCATAAACATCCAGCCCCGCTCCGGCGATGATGTCGAACCACAGCGCTTGGGCCAGTGCATGTTCGTCCACGACCTCGCCACGGGCGGTGTTGATCAGGTAAGCGTCCTGTTTCATCAGATCCAGCCGCCGCCCGTTGATCAGATGGCGGTTGGCCGGTCCACCGGGGCAATGCAGCGAGACGAAATCACACTGCGGCAGCAACGCGTCGATGCTGTCGACCTGGGTGGCGTTGAACTGCGCCAACACCTTGGGATCAACGGTCGAGCGGTTCTGTACCAGGATCTTCATCCCGAACCCGTGGTGGGCGCGTTTCGCCATTTCCTGGCCGATACGGCCAAAGCCGATGATGCCCAATGTCTTGCCGCTCACCTTGGTTCCGATCAGGTGCGTCGGACGCCAACCGCTCCACTGACCGTTGCGCAACTCGCGTTCACCTTCGGAGGCACG
The DNA here is from genome assembly GCF_900172225.1 of Falsiruegeria litorea R37. NCBI lineage: Bacteria > Pseudomonadati > Pseudomonadota > Alphaproteobacteria > Rhodobacterales > Roseobacteraceae > Falsiruegeria > Falsiruegeria litorea. The sequence goes on along the minus strand of NZ_FWFO01000006.1, from coordinate 38,373 downwards.
GCGCGCTGCCATCAGCATCAGCGTCATGGCAATGTCGGCGGTGCATTCGCTGAGCACATCCGGCGTGTTGGTCACGGTCAGCCCCAGATCGCGGGCGCAGCCCTCGTCGATGTGGCTATAGCCGACACCATAGTTGGCCAAAATGCGTGCCCGGGCCTGAGGTACATCCAATGCCTCTGCACCCAGTTTGTCGGTTACGGTTGGCAGCACAGCGTCATAGGTTTTGAGCGCATCGCGCAATTCGGGCGCCGCCAGCGGCTTGTCCCCGGTGTTGAGCACGACGTCATAATCTTCGGCCAGGCGCGCCTCGACAGCGGCGGGCCAACGGCGGGTTACAAAAACACTGGGTTTTACCATCACGCGGCCTTTCTCATGACGTTTGCGATTGTTTCACCGATGACGGCGGGGTTCTCGGCCACGGTCACACCGGCGGCAGAGAGGATCTCCACCTTCTCGCTGGCGCTTTCGCCAAAGGCCGAGATAATGGCGCCCGCATGCCCCATGGTTCGCCCTTTGGGCGCTGTCATGCCCGCGACATAAGCAATGACCGGTTTGGTGATGTGGTCACGGATGTACTCCGCCGCTTCTGCCTCTTGCGGGCCGCCGATCTCGCCGATCAGGGCGATCACGTGGGTTTCGTCATCTTGTTCAAACCGCTCCAGGATGTCCTTGAACGATGAGCCGTTGATGGGATCACCACCGATACCGACAGAGGTTGAAACACCCAGACCCAGCTCTTTGAGCTGTGCGGCTGCTTCATACCCAAGTGTACCCGAGCGCCCTACGATGCCGACATTGCCCGGCAGATAGATGTGACCAGGCATGATCCCAAGCAGCGCCTTGCCGGGGCTGATTGTTCCGGCGCAGTTCGGACCGGTCAGCACCATGCGCTTGTCCTTGGGATAGCGGTACATATAGCGCTTGACCCGGATCATGTCCTGCGCCGGAATGCCGTCGGTGATGCAGACGCAGTACCGGATGCCTGCATCTGCGGCCTCCATGATCGAATCCGCGGCAAAGGGAGGCGGCACAAAAACCAGGCTCGCTTCGGCGCCGGTGGCGGCGATCGCCTCTTTCACGGTGTTGAACACCGGCACGCCCTCGACCGTCTCGCCACCCTTGCCGGGGACAACGCCGCCGACAACATTGGTGCCATAGTTCATCATGTCCCGTGTGTGGAACGTCGCCATCCGTCCGGTGATGCCCTGAACGATGACCTTTGTGTCGCGATCAAGAAGAATGCTCATTTGACAGCCCTTACTCTGGTGGCCTGAGACAGGTCGTTTTTCCATGCGCCCACCGAACGCTCGGCGGCTTCCATCAGTGTTGTGGCGCGGATGATGGGCAGGCCGGACTTGGCCAGGATCTTTTGCCCTTCCTCTACGTTGGTTCCGGCAAGGCGGACGATGACGGGCACGTCCACCTGCACCTCTTTCAATGCCTGAACCACACCTTCGGCGACCCAGTCGCAGCGGTTGATACCGGCAAAGATGTTGACCAGAACGGCCTGCACATTGTCGTCCGACATCACCAGCCGGAAGGCTTTGGCGACCCGTTCGGGCGTGGCGCCGCCGCCGATGTCGAGGAAGTTTGCAGGTTCGCCCCCGGCCAGCTTGATCGTGTCCATCGTGGCCATCGCGAGACCGGCACCGTTGACGATGCAGCCGATGTTGCCGTCCAGACCCACATAAGACAGACCCCGATCCGCCGCGCGGCTTTCGCGGGGATCTTCCTGGCTCTTGTCCCGAAACTCGGAAATCTGCGGATGACGGAACAGGGCGTTGTCGTCGAACGTCATCTTGGCATCCAACGCAACAATGCGGTTGTCGCCCGTGATCACCAGCGGGTTGATCTCGACCATGGTCGCGTCCAGCTCGGTGAACGCGCGATAGCAGCCCTGAAGCGTGCGCACCATTTGCGCAGTCAGCGCAGGATCGATGCCAAGGGCAAACGCAATCTCGCGCGCCTGAAACTCTTGCAAACCAACGGCGGGTTCCACGGTGGACCGCACGATGCTCTCGGGTTTCTCGGCCGAGATGTCCTCGATCTCCATCCCGCCTTCGCCGGATGCAACGATCATCACCCGCTGGCTGGAGCGGTCCAGCACAAAGCCCAAGTAAATCTCGCGATCAATCGGCACGCCAGCCTCGACATAGACGCGGTAGATGCCTTTGCCTTCGGGGCCGGTCTGATGGGTGACCAGCTTGCGGCCAAACATGCCTTCGCAGGCGGCTTGGATCTCAGTGTCGGACGAGCAGAGCTTGACGCCACCCGCCTTGCCGCGACCACCGGCGTGAACCTGTGCCTTGACGACCCATTTCTCGCCACCCAATTCGCGGGCGCGATAGGCGGCCTGCTCGGGGCTATAGGCGATGGCACCGGGCGGTACCTCGACGCCGAAACCGGACAGGATGTCCTTGGCTTGATATTCGTGAATGTCCATTGTCTCACCTTACGCTGCGAGTGCTTCGGAGTAGCGGTTGCGAAGAAGGGTTTCGATCTCTGCCAGGTCGATCTGGGCGCCCAGGTCATTCAGGGCCTGACCAAATCGCAGAGCAATATCGGTGATCGTCTGTTCTGACAGCAGGTTCAGAATGCCGATGCGCACCTGTACCGGTTCCGACAGGGTGGGCCAGATGCCGAACCCTTGCGCGCGGCAGGCTTGAACCAGCTCCATCTCGCGCCCTTTGAACGCGGGCGGCAGGTCCAGAACCAAAAGGCTGGTCATATTCGATGTGACGTCACAGCCCATGACGGTGACCGCTTCGCGCAGGATTGCTTCGTGCCGGGTGTATTCAGCTGCGCGGTTGGCAACACCGTCTTCCAGCGCGATCCGCAAGGCTTCATGGAATGCGGCGACGGCATAGCCCGAGTGCGTGCGGTGATAGGTGCCTTTTTCCGCATCCTTACCGTCGATGATCGCCCAATGACGCGCTTCCAGGATCGGATGGTGCGCATAGGTGCGCGCGCCGGTTTCTTTGAGCACGTCGATGTAGCGATCCGAAAAGCTGACCGGAGCATAGGTCAGCGGCAGGCAGGCGACACCTTTTTGTGGGCAGGACGCCCAACCGACGATGCCCGGATAGTCGTCGATGGCAAAATCCGAGACACCCAGCGACGACACCGCGTCGACCAGGCCCATGGCACCGGTTGCTTGGCACGCATCCGATAGCGCGCGGATGTCGTTGATCCGGCCTGATCCGGTTTCCCAATGCGCCATGAAGGCCCATTTCGGTTTGTGTTCGGTCAGCGCAGCCTCGATCACCTCGCGTGTCACGGATGTCCCGTGCGGCACGTTGATGGTCACGACTGATGCGGCCAGCGGATCCAGCGGATTGGCGGCCAGTTCGTCTGCGGTTGCAGCTTTCATCCGCAGGGTCTGGCCGTCGATGCCCGAAAAGGTGCCGTTGACGAAGGCCACAACCGTGTCGCCCGGCTGAACGGCGCAGAACATCGCGTCCAGACCGCTCCACCCAGTTCCGGCCACGCCGAAGGTGTAGGTGTTCGTGGTGCCCCAAAGGCTGCGCAGCATATGCTTGCATTCGATCATGCCCCGCAACACGTCGGCCTGCATGTGGTCGGCCAGACCGGCACCGGCAAACCGGGCAAGGACACGGGTGTCGGTCTGGCCGGGGCCGGGACCTGCGGCAATCGTCTCGGGGATGTCGAGAGGGGGAAAGGCGGTTAGCGCGTTCATCAATTGACCTCAGGTTGCGGCCCCCGATCAGGGGGAGTTTGATCGTTCGACAGAGAAAAAACCCGATTGAGTTTTCTCACAACGCCCGTTAATCCTGCTTTTGGGTAGCTAAATGGGTAGGAAAATGCCCACCCTTTAGTGTAAGGATACGAAAGTATACCAAATTATGTCCTACCCGAATGGGTAGGTTCCGGGAAAATGAGCTGAAAATGCAAGATCTTGCTGCACCTGCAAAGCCAATCGACGTCATGCTGGCCAACAGCAATCCGCTGGTTCTGTCGGCCATGTCCGAGATTTTTGACCGTGATCCGCGATTCTCGCTTGTGGCCACCTCTGCCACCGCCGAAGGGTTCCTGGGCACGGTGATGCGAGTGCCGGTTCAGGTTGGCGTCATCGACTGGGATCTGCCGGTTCTGGGGGCCGCCAAGTTGATCGAGGTGCTGCGCGATCAGGTCAACGCGCCCCGACTGGTGGTTTACGGCGATGGCAACGGCGATCTGCCCCGTCTGGCGATGACGGCGGGGGCGGCAGGGTTTGCCGACAAGGCCGGCGATGTCGAAGGTCTTTTGACCACTTGCGCCGACGTTGCCGCAGGCAAGATGGTGTTTCCCTACATCGACGTGCGCGAGCTGCAAAAAGACCCGATCCACAGCCTGTCGCGACGTGAACGAACGATGCTCGAGGCGCTGTCGAAAGGGCTGACAAATCGCGAGCTGTCCAAGGAGCTCGGGATCACCATCAATACGGTCAAATTTCACCTCTCGAACCTCTTCGAAAAGCTCTCGGTCAAGAACCGGGCGCAGGCCATCGCGTTCTACTATTCCTCGCGCCTTCCGGGAGAGAGTTCCGACTCCGAATGAGAGGGTGAATCATGTTTCAAATGTATGCGATTGTGCGCAATAAAATTTCTTGACAGCGCGCGATTCTCGCTCCTTTTGTGGCCGTCACGTCCACTGACCAGATTGAAAAGGAGCGGTCACAGATGAGTTTTCTCCCCATCGAACAAGCCCCGGCACGGCTAAATCGCAGCGAATTGGCCATTCCTGGCTCGCAGTCACAAATGTTTGAAAAAGCTGCAAAATCCGACGTCGATGTGATCTTCCTCGACCTCGAAGATGCGGTTGCACCCGACGAAAAAGAACAGGCGCGCAAGAATATCATCGCGGCCCTAAACGACATTGATTGGGGCACCAAGACGATGTCGGTGCGCATCAACGGATTGGACACGCACTACATGTACCGCGATGTGGTGGACGTGGTTGAGCAGGCCGGCGAACGCCTCGATCTGATCATGATCCCCAAGGTCGGAACATCCGCAGATGTCTATGCCGTCGACATGCTGGTGACCCAGATCGAGGACGCCAAAGGTCTGAAAAAACGGATCGGATTTGAGCACATCATCGAGACCGCTTTGGGTATGCAAAATGTCAGCGAAATTGCGGCCGCATCCAAGCGGAATGAGAGCCTTCATTTCGGGGTTGCCGACTATGCCGCGAGCACCCGTGCGCGGACCACAATCATCGGCGGTGTGAACCCCGATTATTCGGTGCTGACCGACCCGATGGATGACGGCGCGCGCATGACCCATTGGGGCGACATGTGGCACTACGCTCTGGCACGGATGGTGGTTGCGGCGCGGGCCAACGGGCTACGCCCGATTGATGGTCCGTTCGGTGATTTCCAGGACCCCGAAGGCTACAAAGCGGCCGCAAAACGTGCCGCCGTTCTGGGTTGCGAAGGCAAATGGGCTATCCATCCCAGCCAGATTGCGCTCGCCAACGAGGTCATGTCACCCAGTGACGCCGAAGTCACCAAAGCGCAGCGCATTCTCGAGGCGATGGCCGATGCCGAGGCTGCGGGCAAGGGTGCGGTGTCTCTGGACGGTCGTTTGATCGACTACGCTTCGATCCGTCAGGCCGAGGTTCTGGTTGAAAAAGCACGCCAGATTTCAGGCGCTTAACCGACACCAGCCGGTGCCCGAAAACTCAATCGGGCACCGGCGATTAACGCTTTGAAACACGCCAGCCACTCTGCATAGTGACCCAAAGTAAAGCCTTGGAGGTGCGATATGGTCGGCGGCGGTGATCCTTTCTTTCAACCTGTGTCCGCGATGGATTTGCCGCGGTTTGCGGGCGTTCCCACCTTCATGCGCTTGCCGCATCTGACCCCCGATCATGACAGATACGGGGATGTTCAAATGGGCTTGGTGGGCGTCCCGTGGGATGGGGGCACAACAAATCGGGCCGGTGCGCGACATGGCCCGCGGCAGCTGCGCGACTATTCCTCGATGATCCGGGCGATGAATGCAGCGACTGGGGTAAATCCCTTTGCATCGGTGAATTGCGCCGACCTGGGTGACGTGCCGCCGAACCCGATCGACATTCAGGACAGTCTGAACAGGATTGCAGAATTCTATACCGACCTGAAAAACAACGGCATTGTCCCGATGACGGCGGGCGGGGATCACCTGTCAAGCTTACCGATCCTGCGCGCCTTGGCGAGTGACGGACCTGTTGGCCTGATCCAGTTCGACAGCCACACGGACCTGTTTGACAGCTATTTTGGCGGCAATAAGTTTACCCACGGCACCCCGTTCCGCCGCGCGATCGAAGAGGGGCTGGTGGACCCCAAACGCTTTGTCCAGATCGGCATCCGCGGCACGGCCTATAACATCGAAGACGTTGAATGGGGCATCGAACAGGGCGTGCGGATCATCCGGATCGAAGAGCTGCTTGATCGCGGCATCCCGGATGTTATGCGCGAGGCTCGGCAGATCCTGGGCAATCAGCCCACCTATTGCACCTATGACATCGATTTTGTCGATCCGACCTATGCGCCTGGCACCGGCACGCCCGAGATTGGTGGTCCGACCAGTTTTCAAGCGCAGCAGGTTATTCGCGAGCTTGCAGGCTTGAACCTGATCGGGGCGGATCTGGTCGAGGTCTCCCCGCCTTTTGATCAAGGCGGGGGCACGGCCTGGCTTGGGATTTCGCTGATGTTCGAGTTGATGTGTGTTTTGTCGCAAGCCCTCGTGGCGCGGGGTTAACCCCGCTCCAACCAATCCTGCCCTCGATCCAGCAGCTTGCGCTGCACCCGGCCAGGGTAGTCGGTGACGATGGCATCGACGCCCAGATCGATCATCTGGTCGATGTCGTCCGGTTCATTCACGGTCCAGACGGCCACGATCAAACCCAACTCACGCGCCCGCAAAACGCTGTCTGCCGTGACGTCCAGATAGTAGGGGCACCACAATTTGCCACCCGCCTCGGCCACCAGACCGGGCAAGGTGTTATAGGTGTCCGCCGTGATCTCTGGCCCCGCCTGCGTCGCCTCGTCCTCTCCAACATCTGCGTCATTCTCGGGCAGTTGCGTCAGGAATGAGGTGGGCATCTCTGGTGCTTGCCGCGCACATTCGGCCAGCAAGTTCCAGTCAAAGCTGTGCATCAACGTTCGCTGGGTCAGCCCGGCGCTACGCACCTCTGCGATGACGGCGGCGACGATCTCGGCGCGAGCTGTAGCGTCTTGCAGTCGCTCGGGATCCGACTTGATTTCCAGCATCAGGTGCACGTCTTTGTGCTGTGGCTGCGCCACCAGATCACACAGGTCGCGCAAACGAGGGATGCGCACGCCGTTCAGGTAGGCCTGGTCGGGAAACCGCTGGCCATAGGCGCTCTGCCCGTCCAGCCCGCCAACATCGTATTGGGCCAGTTCGTCCCAAGTCAGCGCTGACAGTTTCGGCTCTTCACCTTGCAACCAGGCGCCTGACGCATCCCGCGCGACCGAGCGTGTCAGGTGGTGGTTGTGGGTGATGACCGGCACGCCGTCGCGGGTGATGGCGACATCGAATTCCAGCAACGTGACACCGCAGGCCAGCGTAAACTCGAACCCCTCCATCGTGTTCTCGGGCATGACCCCGCGCGCGCCGCGATGCCCCACCAATCGGATCAGGCCCGGGCCGCGCCGAAAGGCGTCAAGCTGGGGAAAGGTTGTCATGGGTTCAACCGCTTCTCGGTCTGGGTATCAAACAGATGAACCAGGTCAGGCGAGATCGAGAAACGCCGTTGCGCCCCGCTGTCCGCTGCGACGTGACCGGCGACGGAGGCCACCATTTCATGGTTGGTCCCACTGAGCGTGCCGTGAAGCAACGTGTTGGCACCCAATTGCTCGACCATCTCGACGTCGATGGACACAGGCCCGTTTTCGTCGGGTGTCAGATGCTCGGGGCGCATACCCAGAAGAACGTCGCCCTTCGCTTCCGTTACACTGTTCACCTGCGCGCCAGCGGGCAAGGAGATGGTGCCACCCGTTGCCTGCGCCGGAATGAAATTCATCGCGGGGCTGCCAATGAAACCGGCCACAAAAACAGATGCGGGACGATCATACAGCTCAATCGGCGTGCCGAACTGCTCGACATAGCCGCCGTTCAGCACCATCAGCCGGTCGCCCAATGTCATCGCCTCGACCTGATCGTGGGTCACATAGATCGAGGTCACGCCAAGGCGCTGTTGCAGCTTGCGGATCTCGAGCCGCATTTGCACCCGCAGCTTGGCATCGAGGTTCGACAGCGGTTCGTCAAACAGGAACACCTGCGGGTCACGCACGATGGCGCGACCCATGGCAACCCGCTGACGCTGACCACCCGACAATTGCCGGGGCTTGCGGTCCAGGTACTGACGGATTTCCAGGATGTCGGCGGCCTCTTCGACGCGTCGGTTGATTTCGTCCTTGGACAGTTTGCGGATCTTCAAGCCATACGCCATGTTCTCGCGCACACTCATATGCGGATACAGAGCGTAATTCTGAAACACCATCGCGATGTCGCGGGCAGACGGCTCCAGCTCATTCACCCGCTTGCCACCGATCTGGATTTCGCCAGAGGTCACGGTTTCCAGCCCCGCCACCATACGCAGCAGGGTCGACTTGCCACAGCCCGAAGGGCCGACGATGACGATGAACTCGCCATCATTTATGTCGCCCTCGATGTGGTGCAGGACTTCGGTCGGGCCATAAGATTTGGTCAGATCGGTCAGTGTGATGTCAGCCATGTCTTGGGCGTCCTATTTGTCGGTTTCGGTCAAGCCCTGCACAAAGAGCTTTTGCATCGAGATCACGACGAAGATCGGGGGGATCATCGCCAGAAGCGCGGTCATCATGATGATGTTCCACTGCGGGCTTTGTTCAGCTGCCTCAAGCATCTGCTTTATCGACATGACGATTGTGGTCATCGACGTATCGGTGGTGATGAGCAGCGGCCAGAGGTATTGGTTCCAGCCAAAGATGAAGAGGATGACAAACAGCGCCGCAATATTTGTCCGGCTCAGCGGCAGCAGGATGTCCCAGAAGAATCGCATCGGCCCCGCACCGTCGATTCGCGCGCTTTCCAGCATCTCGTCGGGCACGGTCAGGAACACCTGACGGAACATGAAGGTCGCGGTGGCCGAAGCAATCAACGGGATCGACAGGCCCCAATAGCTGTTGAGCATGCCAAGGTTCGCGACCACCTCGAACGTGGGCAGAATGCGCACCTCGACCGGCAGCATCAGGGTGATGAAGATCATCCAGAAACAGGTCATGCGGAACGGAAACTTGAAATAGACGATGGCAAAGGCCGACAGCAGCGAAATGGCGATTTTGCCAAGCGAGATCATCAGGGCCATCGACAGGCTATTGAGCAGCATCAGCCAGACGGGCGCGGTCTCAGTCCCGCTTAGCCCCTCGCCGAACAGGGTTTGTTTCAGGTTTACCCACAGCTGATCACCGGGCCACAAGGGCAGCGGGGCCTGGGACATGCGGATCTCGTCATGCGAGGCGGCGACAAAGGTGATCCAGATCGGCAGGGCGATGGCGATGACGCCAAGCACCAGAACGAGGTGGGTGATGACATCGGCAAGGGGGCGGTTTTCAACCATCAGTATTCCACCTTTCGTTCGACATAGCGGAACTGGACGACAGTCATCGCGATGACCAGCACCATCAGGATCACGGATTGCGCGGCTGACCCACCAAGGTCGAGGCCGACAAAGCCGTCGTTGAACACCTTGTAGACCAGGATCGTGGTCGAGGAACCGGGCCCACCCTGGGTCACCGCGTGGATGATCCCGAAGGTTTCAAAAAATGCGTAGACCATGTTGATTACCAGCAAGAAGAATGTGGTGGGAGAGATCAACGGAAAGATAATCGTCCAGAACCGGCGTCCGGGGCCTGCGCCATCAATTGCGGCCGCTTCGATCACCGAGTTCGGGATCGACTGCATCGCCGCAAGATAGAACAGGAAGTTATATGCCACCTGTTTCCAAGCCGCGGCCAGAATGACCAGCGCCATGGCCTGACCACCATTCAAATAGTGGTTCCAGGTGATGCCCACGAATTCCAGAAAATAGGGCAAAATGCCAAGCGTAGGGTTGAACATGAACACCCACAGCGCACCAGCCAGAACCGGCGCAATCGCATAAGGCCAAATCAGCAGCGTGCGATAGAACATCGCGCCGCGCACCACGCGCTGCGCAAACCCGGCAAGTATCAGTGCAAACCCCATCGACAGCGCCGCGACAAGCACGGAAAACACAGCCGTACGCCAGAATGCGGCATGGTAATGGCTATCTTCCCAAAGGATCTGGAAGTTTTCGAACCAGACAAATTCGGACCCCAGGCCAAAGGCGTCTTCGATCAGGAATGACTGATACATCGCTTGGCTTGCGGGCCAGATGAAAAAGATCAACGTGATGGCCAACTGTGGCGCCACCAGCAGATAGGGCAGGGGCGATGATGGAAAGTGAACGCGTTTCAGCATGCTTTTGCCTGTTCAAATGCGAAAACCATGCCGCCCGATTGGGGGCGGCATGGTCGGTGTTTCAAAAAAGGCTTAGTTGGCCGAGCGTTCGAACTTGCGCAGCAGGGCATTGCCACGCTCGACGGCTGCGTTCAGGGCGTCGGTTGCGTTCTTTTCGCCGCTCCATACCGCTTCCATCTCTTCGTTGATCACGTCACGGACCTGAACGAAGTTGCCGAACCGCAGACCGCGCGAGTTGGCGGTGGGGGTGTTCAGGCTCAGCTGCTTGATCGCGGTGTCGGTGCCGGGGTTGCTGTCATAGAAACCCTGCTCTTTCGACAGCTCGTAGGCGGCGGTGGTGATCGGAACATAGCCGGTTTCCTGGTGCCACCACGCCTGGACTTCGGGCGAGGACAGATAGGTCATGAACTTGGCCGTGCCTTTGTATTCTTCGGCATCGTGGCCGCCCAGAACCCACAAGGTGGCGCCACCGATGATCGAGTTCTGCGGCGCATCTGCCACGGATGTGTCGAGCGGCAACATGGTCTGACCAAAGTTGAACTTCGCCTGGCTCACCATCGAGCCATAGTAGGCCGAAGAGTTCAACCACATGCCGCATTCGCCATTGGTGAACATCGGCAGGCTGTCGCCGCGACGACCGCCGTATTTGAACAAGTTGCCTTCGGACATGGATGCGATGTCATCCAGACGGGCCGCGACCTTTTCGTTGTTGAACGTGAACTCGGTGTCGAAGCCAGAGAATCCGTTTTCCTTGGTGCCCAGTTCCAGGTTGTGCCAGGCCGAGAAGTTCTCGATCATGACCCAAGATTGCCAGCCAAACGAAACGCCGCAGTCCATGCCGTTGTCGACCAGTTTCTGCGCGGTCTCTTTCACTTCGCCCCAGGTTTCGGGAACCTTGGCGCCAGCCGCGTCCAGCGCGTCTTTGTTGTACCACAGAACCGGGGTCGAGCTGTTGAAGGGCATCGACAGCAGTTCACCTTCGGGCGTCTGATAGTACGACACAACCGCCGGCAGGAACGCGTCGCCATCAAACGGCTCGCCCGCGTCCTTCATCATCTGCTCAACCGGAACGATTGCGCCTTTGGCGGCCATCATGGTCGCGGTGCCGACCTCGAACACCTGAACGATCTGCGGGTGCTCTTTCGCACGGAATGCAGCAATCGCGGCGGTCATGGTTTCGGTATAGTTGCCCTTGTAGACCGGAACGACCTTGTACTCGTCCTGCGTGGCATTGAAATCTTCGGCGATCTTGTTGACGCGCTCGCCGTTGGTGCCGCCCATGGCGTGCCACCACTGAACCTCGGTTTCAGCGAAAGTTGTTGTTGCAAACGAGGCCAGAATGGCCGTCGAGCAGAGAATGGATTTAACAGACATTTTTTGTCTCCCCGTACATTGGATGCGCAAAGAGTGTGCAAGCTTGATCATAATGCAAGCAAAAGTTTTTTGACAAAAAGCATAACACAATATTATATGCAGAAAAGCCGAAACAAACTTGCAGGCGGTAAGTCATTGAAATTCAAGCTCAGACAACTCGAGGCGTTTCAAGCCGTGGCCAAAACTGGGTCGGTGACACGGGCCGCAAAAACGTTGGGGATATCTCAACCGGCCACGAGTCGGCTGTTGTCGGACTTTTCCAAAACCGTGGCGATTGATTTGTTTCGGCGTGAGGGCGGTGTTCTGATTCCAACTAGCGAGGCGCGCTATTTGCTATCTGAGGTCGGGCGCGTGTTCGACAGCCTGCAGCACCTCGAAGAGCTGAACCGTGACCTGACGGACCGCACTGCAGGGCATCTGCGCATCGCTTGTTTGCCGGGGTTTGCGACGACACTATTGCCCGAACTACTCGCCGAATTTCTCAAAGAGCGGCCGGGCGTCAGCCTGACGCTGGAACCGGATCGACCCGAACGCATTCTGGAATGGATGATCGGCGAGCAATACGATTGCGGGATCACGGATGAATTCACAGGTCATCCTGCGGTTGAGCACACCAATGTCCCGATCAAGACCGCCTGTGTTCTGCCCAAGGGGCACCGGTTGGCCGAATTGGACTGTCTTTCACCCCTGGATCTGAAGGACGAACGCTTTATCCATGCTCGCCGCGACAGCCCCTTCTACACGCGCTTGTCCAACACGTTTGCCGATTATGGCGTGCTAATGAACACCTGGGTCGAAGTGCGGCAGTTTTCGACCGCTTGTATCATGGTGGGCCAGGGGCAGGGGGTTACAATCGTCAGCGCGTTGGACGCCGAGCAGTACCGCAACAGCAACATCGAAATCCGCCGGTTCGAGCCGGAAATTCACCATTGGCTTTCGATCCTGAAGCCCGCATCGGGCAGTCGGTCCCTGTTGTCCTTGGACTTTGTCGACACTTTCATGGACAGCCTCAGCCCCTACATCAGCGAAACCAAGGATCGTCTGTGAATGTGACGGCGCGGCAGGCAGGTTTGATTGCGCTTGTCTTGATCCGTTTTCAAAACCAAATGTTATGCCAGCTTTTCTAGCGCTCGCGGAAGTGAGGTTGAATTGACCGAGACCACTGACCACCAAGGATTCGTTCCGCCCGTTTGGCTGCGCTCACCCGTGGTGCAATCGGCCTTGGCCAGCGCCAAGTTCCGCAAACGCGGTGCGTCGGATATTGAACAGGCGGCTCAATACCACCTGTTAACGGGCGGATCAGGTGCGCGGACATCCTGTTTGTTGTCGCGTCATCCGCAATCACGCGGGCTGGTTGTTATCCTGCATGGGTGGCTGGGATCGGTGCAATCAGCCTATGTCGTGTCGACCGCAAAGTTCCTGTTTCGGCAAGGGTTCAGCGTTTGCCGGGTGAACTTGTTAGAGCACGGTGATGCCGTCACGCTGAACCCGGGCTTTCATCACGCGGCCGAAGATGCAGACCTGTTCGACGCCATCGCTCAAGTGACCGATTTGACCGACGATAAAGAAGTGTCGCTGATCGGTTATTCCTTGGGGGGAAATTTTGCCCTGCGGGTTGCGCGCCGATTGCGTTCTCAACCTATTCCCAAGATGCGCCATGTCTTTGCCGTCAGCCCGGTGATCGACCCTGTTACTTCGAGTCCGATGATCGACGCGCACCCGCTTATGCGGGCGTATTTCACGCGTAAGCTGCGGCGGTGGTTGCGCGAAAAGACCAAGGCTTTCCCGGATCGGTATCAAGCTGGGAACATCGCTCAGCAAAAAAGCGTTCTGGGCATGTCGGACGACATCATCTGCGGCTGGACCGAGTTTGAGACATTGGACGACTATTTTCGCGCCTATCGTCTGATTCCTGAGGACTTTGACGGCTGCCCTGCGCGTTTGACCCTGTTTGGCGCGTTCGACGACCCGGTGGTGAACGGCGCTGATATCGCAGCGATGGCAGGCAGAGACATGGACGTCGTGATGTCCCCGCTTGGCGGCCACAACGGGTTCTTTGACACGGTTCGGGGTCCAACATTTTATGACCGGGCGATCTTGAACAGTCTGTCCACTCGGGTCTGACGCTTTTCGACCAAATCCGTTCGCCGACGGCTTGCTGAATCCAAACTGTTCGGGAAAGGTGCTGGAAATTGCAGCGCGAGGGTCGCATGAAACACACAATCACGGAACCGGCCCGCGAGGTCGAAGTCATTCACGAAACCGATGTTCTGGTCGTGGGGTCCGGCCCCGGCGGGCTGCCTGCTGCCCTGGCTGCCGCGCGTGCTGGGGTCGAGGTCTGCCTGGTCGAACGCTTTGGCTGTTTCGGTGGCAACCTGACGGTTGTGGGTGTCGAGGGGATGCATTGGTACCGTCACGAAGAGACCGTGGAATCGAACGGCATCGCCCGAGAGTTTGAGGAACGCGCCAAAGAGATGGGCGCCGCCGTCCCCGAAAGTCAGTCGCTCAGCTACGAGATCGACAGCGAAGGGTTCAAACTGGTGGCCGACAAGATGGTGCAGGATGAACCCAACATCCGCCCCATGCTGCACCGTCAGTTCGTGGCGCCGATCATGGATGGCAATGCCATCGTCGGCATCATCACTGAATCCAAGGCCGGGCGCGAGGCGATCCTTGCCAAGCGGGTGATCGACGCAACCGGCGACGCGGATGTGATCGAACGGGCCGGGGCACCGACCTATAAGACGCCGTTGGAAAAGATGATGGCGGCCTCGGTCATGTTCCACGTCGCGGGTGTCGACAAGCAAAAGTTCATGGATGGCATCAAGTCTGATCCGCAAACCTACGCCGATTGGGGCGGCGGCGGTGAATGGAACATCGAGACCTCAGGCAAAGAGGACGAGATGTTTTCGCCCTTCCTGAAAAAGCCGTTTGAACAGGCGATCAAGGACGGGTTGATCCCACCGCATCTGAACACCATCGCCGGCACCTGGGGCGCGGTGCATGACACAGGCGAGCTGACCTATATGAACCTCATCCACATGGATGATTGTGACGGTACGGACCCCGACAGCCTGACCAAGTACGAGATCGAAGGCCGCCGTCAGGCCATGCTCGCGATCGAGGCACTGCGCCGCTACACACCCGGCTGCGAAGGCATCCGATTGCGCAACTTCGGCATGTCCTTGGGTGTACGGGACACGCGCAAGGTCGATTGTCAGTACAACATGACCAGCCTGGATGTGCGCGAGCAGGGCCGGTTTGAGGATTCGGTTGGGATTTTCCCTGAATTCATCGACGGTTACGGTATCCTGATCCTGCCCACCACGGGGCGCTATTTCCAGATCCCCTATCGCAATCTGCTGCCCAAAAAGATCGAAAACCTTTTGGTTGCGGGTCGCGCCACTGGCGGCGATCGAGATAGCCATGCAGCTACTCGGAACATGGCGTGCTGTGCCGTGACCGGTCAGGCGGCGGGGATCGCGGCGGCGATCTCGATCAAGCAGCAGAACCTGCCGCTGTCACAGGTTGATCCGCTGCTGATCCAGAAAGAGTTGGAACGTCAAGGCGGGCGTCACCACTAATCAGGGCTGCAAAATTGCGCTTTCCCATTCCTTCAGAAAGCTGCGTTTCTTGAAACGGTCCAAGTAAACCAGCAGGCCGGGTCCCATGCGGATCCGGCGCAGGCTGGCGTCAGCTTCGCCCCGGTTCTGATTGATCGGGGTGAAGGGATAGCTTTCCAGCGGTGTCTCGGACCAGGCGACCTCCAACAGGTGGTCGATGAACCGACCCGCCAATTCTGGTTGCTCTGAAGCAGCAGGGATAAGCGCGGTGCGCAGCATAACGGTGGTGAAATCTGCAGGCAGGACCACCTCAAACCGGGTCAGATCCTCGCGTGCTTTGGCATAGCTGCCCAGAACATTATAGGCCACCGCGAGCTCTCCGGTGGCGACATCGTCGATCATCTGGGACGAACAACAATAGAGCCGTGCGTCGAGCCCCCCCATCACCTCGGTCAGGCGCCAGAACGTTTCAGATGTGCGCGCGTCTTGGGTGGCAAAAAGATACCCCAGGCCAGAGGCGCGCAGGTCATAGGTGCCGATCCTGCCCCGGAACCGTTCGGGGTGTTGGCGAAGGATTGCGATCAGATCCTGTCGTGTTTGGGGTATTTCCAACCCTTCAAAGGCGGATCGGGACAGGACAATCGCCGCGGGTTCCTGAGTAAAGGCAAACAGGTTGTCCCGCCATCTGGCCCAGGCGGGAAGGGTTTCGGTTGCAGCTGATTGATGCCTGCGTGTGCGCCCGTCATTTGCCAGTTTGGTTTGCAAATCCATCGCCGACGATATCGCCACATCAAAATCCGCCCCGTCCTCGGTCAGGGCAAGCATAAGCTGGGTTGAACTGGCCACAGTGTAATCCACAGCTACGTCCGGATTTTGTTCCAGAAACTTGGCAATGGCTGGTGAGAAAACGGGGATGTCGCCCGTCGAAATCACACGCACAACCTGCGCCGCATCCGAGGGCCCAAAGCGGGCGTGATCTTCGACCTCGAAACTCGCCGCACTCAGCGGTACGATCAAGAGGGCAAGGGCAAGGATAAGGTAACGCATCCGCCGGTTCCTTTGGGGGTGTTGGTGATGGATAAGGTGCCGTCGTGGGCGCGGGTGACTTCATCCACGATTGTCAGGCCAAGGCCCGAGCCGACGATCCCCTCGACATTGGTGCCACGGGCAAAGCGTTTGGTCAGCTCGGCAATGTCACCCGGTGGGAACCCTTTGCCGCTGTCGCGCACAGTCAGGGTGGCTTTGGTGTCCGTCGACGCGACCAGAACTTCGATCTCTCCTTCGGTGGGGGAATATTTGATCGCGTTGTCCAGCAGGTTGCGCAGCGCATTTTGCAACAGGATCGGATCGCCTTGGATCCACACCGGATCGGGCGCGTCACAGATCATCGTGATGTCCCGAAGATCGGCCAATGGGCCCAGGCGGTGCACCATCTCTTGCGCCAGGGTGGACAGGTCGATCTCTTCTTCCTCCAGATGATCGGTCCGAAACGTGACCATCGCGTGATCCAACAGCTGACCCGCCGCTCGGCTGCTGTCGTCGATGGCGCGGATCATTTCGCGCAGGCTGGCGCGGTTTTCGTCCCGTTCAACCCGGTGGAGCGTGTTTTCCGCGTGGGTGCGCACGGTCGCCAGCGGCGTTCTGATCCGATGCGCGGCTTCGGCAATGAAATCCTCGGATCGCGACAGCGATGTCTTGAGGCGGTCCATGAAATTGTTGAGCGCGCCGACCAGTGGCACCATTTCGGCGGGCACCGGGGCCGCCACCGGGCGCAAGTCCTGAGGTCCTCTGCGCGAGACGGAAGCGGCAAGCCGTTGCAGTGGCCCAATCGCCGATCGCGCAGCGAGATAGGCCATCAAAGCGGTCAGCAGAAAGAACCCCATCCCCAAGGCAGCCGCATTTTGCGAAATCCGGTTGAGCGTGGTTATTTGCCCATTCCGAGTTTGCGCGACCGAAGCAGTCAACGTCACCAACCGACCTTCGGACACCAGACGCCGCGCGGCGCTGATGATGCGGATGTCTTCGCCTTGGTAAGCCACGGTTTCAAACAGCGGTCGTTCGGGGGCCGGTGTTCCGATCTGTGGTAGATCCGCATACCCGGTCAGGAACGTTTGATCCGAATAGACAGCATAGAACACCCGATCATCGCTCAGGTTGCCCAGCATCGAAAACGCGGAATAGGGCAGGTCGAGCGTCAGTTCCCCCTGTTGCACGGCGGCAGTGTCCAGAATGGCAGTGACCGAGGCATTCAGGATGTTGTCCTGGCTCTCTTCGGCCAATTGCCTGGCAAACCCCTGAACCACAAAAAACAGGATCACGGCCAGAACCGCCGCGCCCGCCAGAAGCAGAGCAATCAACTGACGCAGGATCGAGCCGCGTTTGTTGATCGTCGCCGTCATGAGATGGAAAGCCGATAGCCAAGCCCACGCACGGTCACGATCTGCGCGCGAGTACCGGAGAGGTGGCGCCGTAGGCGTCCCACGTAGACCTCAATCGCGTTTTCGCTGACATCATCGTCATACGAGAACAGCCGATCGACCAGCTTGGGTTTCGAAAAAATCTGCTCGGGCGCGCCTGCAAAAACCTCGAACAACCGCAATTCGCGGTTCCGCAGATGGATGGTTTTGCCGCCAATCGACAGGGTCCCGGCCAGCGAATCAAACAGGACATCGCCGAGCGTGAGTTGATTCCTCGCCGCCCCTCCACGGCGTCTGAGCACCGCACGACAGCGCGCCTGAAGCTCGGAAAAGTCGAAGGGTTTGGTGATGTAGTCGTCTGCGCCCAGGTCCAGCACACCAACCCGATCCGATACTTCGGACCGCGCTGTAAGCACAATCACCGGCGTTGCGTCCGCTTTGCGCCGGTGCTGTTCCAGAAAGGTTCGACCGTCCCCATCTGGCAGCATAATATCCAACAAAATCAGATCATAAGCAGTGGTGCCCTTGAATGCGGTCGCATCCTCCAGGCACGGTGCATGGTCGACCACATGCCCCTCGATCGACAGTCGGTCGAGGATGGCACGCGCCAATTGCTCGTTGTCTTCGACCAGCAGGAACCGCATCCGTTTTGCCTTTCTTTGCCTTTGTCAGGCCCGATGTCAGGTCTGTGTCAGTTTCATGGGCTTTCCTTTTCAAAAGGGCGGCAAGAGGGGCCGCTGTCAACCGGGGAGGAACCTCATGAAGACGATGAACCTGGGCCGTCGCGCCCTGATGATTGCGGCTGCGGCCGCGTTAAGCGTTGGTGCGCCTGTGGCCTCCAGCGCGGAACCCGTTGTGGACGCGATCCACTTTCTGATCCCCGGTGGTGCCGGCGGTGGTTGGGACGGCACCGCGCGCGGCACCGGCGAGGCGCTGACCGGTTCGGGTCTGGTCGGAACAGCGAGCTATGAAAACATGTCCGGCGGTGGCGGCGGCAAGGCCATTGGCTTCTTGATTGAAAACGCCGACAGCAATCACGGTACGTTGATGGTCAACTCGACCCCCATCGTGATCCGTTCGCTGACCGGCGTGTTCCCGCACAACTTCCGTGATCTGACGCTGGTTTCGGGCACCATCGGTGACTATGCTGCTCTGGTCGTGGGCAAGGACAGCCCGATCAATTCAATGAGTGATCTGATGGCAGCTTTTGATGCCGATCCGTCGGGTACGGCCATCGGTGGCGGCTCTGTTCCGGGGGGCATGGACCATCTGGTTGCAGCCATGGTGATGGAAGCGGCCGGCAAGGATGCGCTTGGCGTCAAATACATTCCTTATGACGCCGGCGGCAAGGCCATGGCGGCGCTGCTGTCGGGCGAGATCGCCGCTTTGTCGACGGGCTTCTCCGAGGCTGTTGATCTGGCGAATGCGGGCGAGGTCAAAATCATCGGTGTGACCTCGGACGAACGTGTCGCGGCGGCTCCTGACGCCATGACGATGAAGGAACAGGGCATCGACACGACATTCGTTAACTGGCGCGGGTTCTTTGGTGCGCCAGGTCTGCCGGATGACAAGCTGGCCATGTACCAGGACGTGATTGCCAAGATGTATGAGACCGAAGAATGGGCCACAGTCCGTGACCGCAACGGTTGGGTCGATATTCACAACTCGGGCGATGATTTCCTGACCTTCCTTGAGGCACAGGAAAAGGCCATCGGCGATCTGATGAAGAAGCTCGGTTTTCTCTGAGACCTCACGCGGTCGGGTGCCATGTTGCCCGACCGTTTTCAAACTAGGAGGGTGCAATGGCCTTGGATCGCTGGATTGCATTGATACTGCTTGGGATCTGCATGGCTTATGGCTATGCCGCCTGGTTCACGATGGATGCGCAGCTTGCACCGTTCATGCGACGCAATCCGATCTGGCCGAGCACCTTCCCCAAGGTTCTGTCCGTTCTTGGCATCGCCATGTCGTTGATCATCCTGCTTGGCCTGGAAAAGAGCGAGCAGAAAATCGGTGACATCGATTACCGGCGGCTAGCGGATTACCACCTTGGGCAAGCGCTGTTCTTGCTTGGACTCATGATCGTCTATGCGCTGCTGCTGCGTCCTGCCGGATTTCTATTTTCAACTTCGGGGTTCCTGATCCTTGGGTCATTTATCCTAGGCGAACGCAAATGGCACATCATGGTGCCCATAGCCGTCATTGCGACCGTGTTTGTCTGGTATCTCGTGCAGCAAGTGCTTGGGATCTACATGCGACCCTTGCCCGGATTTGTTGGAGGCTGATATGCTCGAAGGACTGCTTATTGGCCTCCAAACGGCCTTTTCGCTTCAGAACCTGCTGATGGTCATCGGCGGTTGTCTGATTGGGACATTCATCGGCATGTTGCCGGGGCTTGGGCCGATGTCGATCATCGCCATCATGATCCCGGTTGCGATCTCACTTGGTGATCCATCTGCCGCGCTGATCCTGCTTGCCGGGGTCTATTACGGCGCGATCTTTGGCGGCTCAACCTCATCGATCCTGTTGAACGCGCCGGGGGTCGCAGGAACCGTTGCCAGCAGCTTTGATGGCTACCCGATGGCCCGACAGGGCAAGGCCGGCAAAGCGTTGACGATTGCCGCAATTGCCAGCTTTTCGGGCGGCTTCATAGGCGCGTTGCTGTTGATGGTGTTTGCGCCAGCGTTGTCTTCGGTTGCGTTGTTGTTCCATTCGGCCGAATATTTTGCACTCATGGTCGTTGGCCTATCAGCAATTGCCGCCTTTGCCGGGACGGGGCAAGTGGCCAAGGCCCTGCTGATGACCCTGCTGGGTTTGATCATGGCAACCGTAGGTGAAGGTGCCCTGTTCAACATGCCCCGTTTCACAATGGGGATCATGGACCTGCAATCTGGCTTTGGGTTCATCACGCTGGCCATGGCGATGTTCGCCCTGCCCGAAGCGCTTTTCCTTGTGCTCAAGCCCAAGAATCTTTCCGGTGACAATAGTGGAGAGATCAAGGACCTGCGCATCAGCAGATCCGAGGCCAAAGCAATCGCGCCAGTCATTGGTCGCCAATCGCTACAGGGTTTCTTTATCGGAGTTCTGCCTGGTGCGGGTGCAACGATTGCCAGCTTTCTGGGCTATGCGGTCGAACGCAATATCGCCACCAAGGAAGAACAGGATGAGTTCGGCAAAGGTTCGATCAAGGGTCTTGCAGCGCCTGAAACGGCAAACAACGCAGCCTGCACCGGATCGTTTGTGCCCTTGCTGACATTGGGTATTCCCGGTTCTGGTACCACTGCAATTCTCTTGGGTGCGCTGCTGGCGCTGAACGTCACGCCGGGCCCGCGCCTGATGATTGATGAGCCGCAGATCTTCTGGGCTGTGATCATGTCGATGTTCATCGGTAATCTGATCCTGCTGATCCTGAACCTGCCGTTGATCCCCTATATCGCCAAGGTGCTGTCCGTTCCTCGCAACTATCTGATCCCCTTCATTTTGTTCTTTACCCTGATGGGGGCTTACATCGGCCAGAACAACGCGACTGAATTGCTGCTTCTGGTTGCCTTCGGGATCTGCGCCACTGCTTTGAAGTTCGCCGACTACCCGCTTGCACCTTTGCTGATCGGATTCATCCTTGGCGGCATGCTCGAGGACAACTTCTCGCGGTCCATGCAGCTCTATGACGGGATTGGTTTTATCTGGGAACGCCCGATGACCTTGGGTCTTTTGGTGATCGCCCTGATCCTGGTGCTTTTGCCCAGCTACCGCGCCCGCCGCGCCAGGGCGCGCCAGGCCGGAGTGGCGGATGGGGATTAATCCATCCCTTCGGTGATGAAGATCTGAGCCTCACATGCACCGCCGCGCCGTTTCCGCGCGGCGGTGTAGTCTTCTGAATGATAACAGGCCAGCGCTTGGTCCATGCTGTCGAACTCGATCACTACATGACGCGCCCATTCAGGGCCTTCGACCGTCTCTGTCCGGCCGCCACGCGCCAGGAACCGCGCGCCGTGTTTCTGGAATGCGGCCGGTGCTACCGCCTGATACCCGGCATAGCGATCTGGGTCGGTCACGGTGACTTGGGCGATCCAATAGGCTTTGGGCATCGCTCTATTCCTCTTCTTGCGCCAACAGGCGTTTGGCGATTGTGGATGCATCGTCGATATGGGCGTGAACCGCATCACGGGCTGTTTTGGGATTACCGTCAGCAATCGCATTGTAGATCGCTGTCATATGTCCAAGGCCGGGTTTCTTGCGATCAGCCGTCGACAACGTCATGACCCGCAACCGGCTGATGCGCCCGTTCAAGCGGTTGACCACCTCCCACGCGATGGCATGTCCAGCACCCGTAAAGATGACCTCATAAAACTGCGCCGTCGCCTTGAACAATGCGCGGGGCGAACCATCGTCAAAGGCCCCTTCCAGATCTGCCAGTGCTGCCTTCAACGCCTTGCGGGTTTTCTTGTCGCCCAACTCTGCGCAGGCCATGGCGGCAGCAGATTCCAGCATCCGGCGAATGTCATAGATCTGGCGCGCATCGTCCCAATCCAGATTGGCCACGATAGGTCCCTTGTTGGGAAGGATCTCGACCAACCCTTCGGCTTCGAGATAGCGGATGGTTTCCCGCACCACCGTTCGGCTGACACCCAGTTGATCGCACAAAGGGCGCTCGACCAAGCGTTGGCCGGGTTCGAAATGCCCTTCGATGATGGCTTCGCGCATCTTCTCCTGCACGATTTCGCGCAAGGTAACAGGGGTGTGGTCGATCTTGAGGTCGGGAAAGCCGGTTTGGGTCATGGCGGATGTCTAACAATCTGCAGGACGTGGAACAAGGTCATCTTGACGTATGGTATAATGGTATACCATATTCTTGCCAACGACTCACTCTTTGATTCAGGTGCCTCAATGCCCGCAGAAATTCGCAAGACACAGCTGTTCGTCGAAAACACCCTGATCGAAGGCGGCAAGGCAGCAGCCACGCCGCTCAAGATGATTGCGGCCATTGCGGTTCTGCGGAACCCGTGGGCCGGACAGGGTTTTGTCGAGGACTTGAAGCCCGGCATTCTGGATTGCGCGCCGGGACTGGGTGAGCTGCTGACCGAGATGGTGATCGACGCGGCTGGCGGCGGCGACAAAGTCGAAGGGTATGGCAAGTCCGGCATCGTCGGCGTGAATGGCGAGGTCGAGCATGTTTCGGGCCTGATCCATACGTTGCGGTTTGGCAATCACTTCCGCGAGGCGGTTGGGGCCAAGAGCTATCTTTCCTTCTGCAACACGCGCGGTCCGGCCAACGCGCCGCTGTTGATCCCATTGATGGACAAGAACGACGCGGGCCGCCGCTCGCACTATCTGACCATCCAGACCTCGGTTGCGGATGCGCCGGGGCCGGATGAGATCGTGATCGCACTGGGTGCCAGTATTGGTGGCCGCCCACATCACCGGATCGGCGACCGCTATCAGGATCTCAAGGATCTGGGCCATGACGTTGACAACCCTGCAGCTGTCTGAGCCATACGGCCAGATCGCCTATCGCGAGGCGGGGCAGGGCGAGCCGGTGGTGCTGATCCACGGGGTCGGCATGCAATCGGCGGCTTGGGGCCCGCAGGTTGACGCGCTGTCGGCGACCCATCACGTGATTGCCGTGGATATGCCGGGGCATGGGGGCAGCGATCCCTTGCCCGAGGCGTCAGAACTGCCGGATTTTGTCGCCTGGACCAGTGCGGTTCTGATCGCTTTAAACCTCGGGCCGGTCAATCTGGCGGGTCATTCGATGGGGGCATTGATTGCTGGTGGCATGGCGATCGAACATCCCGATCAGGTGAAACGGGTGGCCGTGGTGAATGGCGTCTACCGCAGGTCAGCCGATGCCCGCCAGGCGGTCGAAGCACGCGCGGATGAGATATGCAACGGTCCGGTCGATCTGCAAACACCTTTGAACCGATGGTTTGGTCCGCAAGAAATGGCGGCACGTGATCAAGTCGCCAACTGGCTGCGACAGGTGGATCAGGGCGGCTATGCCACGGCGTACTCTGCATTTGCGCGCGGCGATGACACTTATGCCGATGGCTGGCCCAAAGTGGCCTGTCCGATGCTGGCGTTGACCGGCGATGGTGATCCGAACTCCACGCCTGAGATGTCGCAAGCGATGGCAGATGCCGCACAGGATGGCGAGGCTGTGATCATTGAAGACCACCGGCATATGGTGAATTTGACCGCGCCTGATGTTGTGACTGATATCCTTCAAACATGGCTGGCCCGCCCAGCCACGAAAGGGAGCCCGGAATGACCACGATTGACCCGCGCGCCTTGCGCAACGCCTTTGGCACGTTCATGACCGGTGTGACGGTGGTGACCTCACATGACGCTGATGGAAACCCGCTGGGGTTCACGGCCAACTCGTTCACCTCGGTCTCGCTTGATCCGCCGTTGGTGCTGGTGTGTCTTGCCAACTCCTCGCAGAACTACGATGCGCTGACACAGGCCAACGGGTTTGCGGTCAATGTGTTGTCCGAGGGGCAAAAGGATGTGTCGAACACATTTGCGCGCCCGGTTGAGGATCGGTTTTCTGCCGTGAATTGGACCAAAGGGCCGCACGGCTCACCCGTGTTTGAGAATGTTTCAGCCTGGTTCGATTGCTCGATGCATCAGACGGTTCCAGCAGGTGATCATGTCATCCTGATCGGCAAGGTCGAAGCCTTTGACACCAGCACCGCGCCCGGTCTTGGTTATTCCCGGGGCGCCTATGTCACCCCGGCGGCCGAGGCCGAAGCGTTGCGGCGAGGCGCCAAGCTCGTCGTGAGCGCTCTGATCTCGCGTGGTGACGAGGTTCTGATGGTGGATGATGGCCTGGGTGGTGTGACACTTCCCCAAATGCCGGTCGGGGCCGAAGGGGCCACCGCCGCGTTGACCCGGTTGATCGCCGAGGCCGGTGTGCCTGCCGATCCCGGCTTTATCTATTCCGTTTTCGAAGATGGTGCGCGCGAACACCAGCATATCTCGTTTCTGTGCCAGGCGGGCGAAGGCGCGCCCAAACAGGGCAGCTTTACCGAGCTGAGCAAATCGACCTTGATGGATGTGGCCGACCCGGCCCTTCGCATCATGCTCGAACGCTTTGCCGGTGAAAATCGACTTGGCAACTACGGGATCTATTTTGGCGATCAAATCAGCGGCAAAGTCCGCCCGATCATGTCAGGGAGTTGAGGCATGAAATTTTCACTGTTTGCGCATATGGAGCGGATCTCTCCGGATGAGGATCAAAAGCAGCTCTATGACGAGTTCATTGAACTGTGCAAAATCGCCGATCAGGGCGGGATGCACGCGGTCTGGACGGGCGAGCATCATGGGATGAACTTCACCATCTCACCCAATCCCTTCCTGAACCTGATCGACGTGGCGCGTCATACCAAAAATGTGCGCCTTGGCACCGGGACCGTGATTGCACCCTTCTGGCACCCGATCCGGTTGGCGGGTGAGGCGGCGATGACCGACATCATCACCAACGGCCGTCTTGATCTGGGCATCGCACGCGGCGCCTATTCTTATGAATACGAGCGCATGATGCCGGGCATGGACGCCTGGGAAGCAGGTCAGCGCATGCGCGAGCTGATCCCAGCGGTGCAAAAATTGTGGGAGGGGGATTATGCGCATGAGGGTGAGTTTCATTCCTTCCCCTCGACCACGTCCTCTCCGTTGCCGGTTCAGGAAAACGGCCCGCCAATCTGGGTCGCGGCGCGCGATCCCAACAGCCATGAGTTCGCCGTGTCCAATGGCTGCAACGTGCAGGTGACGCCGCTGTGGCAGGGTGATGGCGAGATCGAGAGCCTGATGGTCAAATTCAACGACGCCTGTGCCAAATTCCCCGAACGCCCGCGTCCCAAGATCATGCTGCTCTTGCACACCTATGTGGCTGACAGCCCCGAGGATGTGAAACTGGGTGCTGAGGAACTGAACCGGTTCTACAACTACTTTGGCGCGTGGTTCAAAAACGAACGCCCCGTCGACCAGGGCTTGATCAAAACGCTGAGCGACGAGGAAATGGCCGCCCATCCGTTCTATTCGCCCGAAGCGATGGAACGTGATCTGGTGATCGGCGAAGCGGATGCGGTGATCGAGCGGCTCAAGAAATATGAGGCGTTGGGGTATGATGAGTATTCGTTCTGGATCGACTCGAGCATGAGTTTCGAGCGTAAGAAAGCCTCGCTTGAGCGGTTCATCAATGACGTGATGCCCGCGTTTCAATAAGGACAGATGATGCAACAGTTTCAGCAGTACATTGACGGCGCGTTTGATGATGGTGCGGCGCAGTTCGACAGCCTTGATCCTGCAACGGGCGCACCCTGGGCGCGGATGCCCGAGGCGAGCGTCGCGGATGTAAACCGCGCGGTCGAGGCGGCGGAACGCGCGTTTCTGTCGTCTGACTGGGCGCTGATGACGGCGACGCAGCGGGGCAAGCTGCTGTTGAAACTGGCGGATCTGGTGGCGGAAAACGCGCCGCGTCTGGCCGAGTTGGAAACGCGCGACACGGGCAAGATCATCCGCGAGACCAGCGCGCAGATCGCTTATGTCGCGGAATACTACCGCTACTATGCCGGGCTGGCCGACAAGATCGAGGGCGCGCATCTGCCCATCGACAAACCGGATATGGAGGTCTGGTTGCGCCGTGAACCCGTGGGTGTTGTGGCGGCTGTCGTCCCGTGGAACTCGCAACTGTTTCTGTCGGCGGTCAAGATCGGGCCTGCTTTGGCGGCGGGCTGTACCGTTGTGCTGAAAGCCAGCGAAGACGGCCCCGCGCCGATGCTGGAATTTGCCCGCATCTTTGATCAGGCGGGCTTTCCCAAAGGTGTGCTGAACGTCATTACCGGCGGGGCCGAGGCGGGCGCGACACTCACCAGTCACCCAAAGGTTGACCATGTGGCCTTTACGGGCGGACCGGAAACGGCCCGCCATATCGTGCGCAACTCGGCCGAGAACCTAGCGTCGACCTCTCTGGAACTGGGAGGCAAGTCGCCGTTCATCGTCTTTGAGGACGCTGACATCGAAAGCGCATTGAATGCGCAGGTGTCGGGGATTTTTGCGGCTACAGGGCAAAGCTGTGTAGCGGGATCGCGTCTGGTGATTTCGAACACGATCAAGGATGAGTTCCTTGAGCGCCTCAAGGTCAAAGCCCAAGAGGTGGTGATCGGTGCGCCGGATGATATGGCGACCGAAGTGGGGCCGCTGTGTACGCTGCGCCAGCGTGAGCGGGCGATTGCGTTGATCAAGGCATCAGAACAACAAGGGGCCAAAGTGATTACCGGTGGCTCGGCTTTGGAAGGTGATGGATTCTACTTTCCGCCGACGATCATCGACTGTTCGGACGCACCCGAAGCCGACTGCATCACCAACGAGTTCTTTGGCCCGGTTCTGTCGGTCCTGTCCTTTGACACCGAAGATGAGGCGCTTGAGATCGCCAACAATACAGCGTTTGGTTTGGCCTCGGGCGTGTTCACCAACAGCCTGACCCGCGCGCATCGGATGATCCGGGGCATTCGCGCCGGCATCGTCTGGGTCAACACCTATCGCGCGGTGTCCCCCATCGCGCCTTTTGGTGGACATGGGTTGAGCGGACATGGTCGCGAAGGCGGAATTCAGGCCGCGTTGGACTATACCAAAGTCAAAGCAGTGTGGCTTCGTACCTCGGATGATCCGATTCCCGATCCATTTGTGATGCGTTGAGAGCTGCCCGAAATTCGGGCATTTCCGGCAAGATCACAGAAAAACTTGCAGACTGGGTCAAATTGCGCGCCTTGAATCGGCGCGCAGTCGATTGAACGTTGCAAAGAGTTCATCTAAATGGGGGGCATTCGCACACCAGTGAGATGTTGTGCGCGCCCTGACATCGGGGCCGGGGCGTTCGCCCCACACCAGCCGCAGCAGCCCGCTGCATGAGTTTCATCTTAGTCGCACGCCCCAGGAAGGGCGAGAAGGTAAGAAAAATGGTCGAAAACTCAACCCAAGATCTATTGTATACCATTGTAGACGAAGCGCCCGAACTGGCCAGCGCCTCGTTCCTGCCGATCATCCGCAAGTTCGTTTCCTCGGCTGGAATCACTGTTGGCACGCCGGATATTTCGCTGGCCGCGCGCATCATTTCGGCCTTTCCCGAAAGCCTGACCGACGAGCAGCGCCAGTCCAACGACCTGGCCGCCCTGGGTGAGCTGGTGAAGACACCCGCCGCCAATGTGATCAAGCTGCCCAACATCTCGGCCTCGGTGCCGCAGCTGGTTGCCGCTGTCGAAGAGCTGCAGGCCCAAGGTTACGCGCTGCCCGACTATCCCGAAGAGCCGCAGACCGACGCGGAAAAAGATGTCCGCGCGCGCTATGACGCCATCAAGGGCTCGGCTGTGAACCCGGTTCTGCGCGAAGGCAACAGCGACCGCCGCGCCGCCCGCGCGGTCAAGAACTATGCCCAGAAGAACCCGCATTCGATGGGTGCTTGGGATGCGTCGAGCCAGACCAAAGTGTCGTCGATGCCCGGCAATGACTTCTACGCAAACGAAGTTTCGGCCACCATCACCGCCGCGCAGGCCGGTGTTGCCAAGATCGAATTCGTTGGCAAAGACGGCGCCGTGACCGTTCTGAAAGGCGCTTGGCCGCTGGACGAGGGCACCGTTGCTGACGCGACGTTCATGTCGGCACGCGCCCTGAGCGCGTTCCTGGCCGAGGCCATCGAAGACACCAAGAAAGACGGCACCATGTTCTCGCTTCACATGAAAGCGACCATGATGAAAGTGTCCGACCCGATCATCTTTGGCCACGCGGTCAAGGCATGGCTGGCCCCGGTGTTCGAGCAGTTCGGCGACAAGCTGGACGCATTGGGTGTGAACCCGAACTCTGGCATGGGTGACCTGCTGGATCGCGTCAAAGACGATGCCGAGATCATGGCAGCCATCGAAGCGGTCACCGCAGACCGTCCGGCGATGTACATGGTCGACAGCGACAAGGGCATCACTAACCTGCACGTGCCGTCGGACGTGATCATCGACGCTTCGATGCCTGCCGTGATCCGCGCAGGCGGCAAGGGCTGGGACGGCGCAGGCAAGAAGGGCGACACCAACTGCGTCATCCCTGACCGCTGCTACTCGACCGTCTATGACGAGACCATCAATTTCTTCAAAGCCAACGGCGCGCTGGATGTGACCACCGCCGGTGCCGTGGCCAACGTTGGCCTGATGGCGCAAAAGGCCGAGGAATACGGCTCGCACCCGACCACGTTCGAGGCCCCTGCCGACGGCACCATCCGCATCGTTCTGGCCAATGGTGAGACGTTGCACAGCCATGACGTCGAAGGTGGGGACATCTGGCGCTCGTGCACCGTCAAGAAAGCCCCGATCGAGAACTGGATCCAACTGGCGATGGACCGTCAGCGCCTGACCGGTTCCGAGGCGATCTTCTGGTTGGACGCAAACCGCGCCCATGACGCACAGCTGATCGCATACGTCAAACCCGCTTTGGAATCTGCTGGCGTTGCCGACAAATTCCAGATCATGGCGCCGCGCGAAGCAACCGCTCAGTCGCTGAAAACCATCACGGCTGGCAACGATAGCATCGCGATCACCGGCAACGTTCTGCGGGATTACCTGACCGATCTGTTCCCGATCCTGGAACTGGGCACCTCGGCCAAGATGTTGTCGATCGTCAAACTGATGCAGGGCGGTGGTCTGTTTGAAACCGGTGCTGGTGGCTCGGCCCCCAAGCACGTGCAGCAGCTGGTCGAAGAAAACCACCTGCGGTGGGATTCGATGGGTGAGTTCTGTGCCTTGGGTGAATCGCTGAACTTCCTGGCTGATGCACAGGGCAACGCCAAGGCGGGCGTTCTGGGCAACGCGGCCGAAGTGGCGACCCAAGGCATTCTGGACCACAACCGCAGCCCCAGCCGCAAAGTGGGAGAGCCCGACAACCGCGACAGCCACTACTGGTTCGCGCGCTACTGGGCCGAAGCCCTGGCAGCACAATCGGACGACGCCGATCTGGCGGCCGAGTTTGCCGGTGTTGCCAAGGCTCTGGCTGATGGTGAAGAGGCGATCTTGGCTGAGCTGGCAGCCGTTCAAGGCCAGCCTGTAGATCTGGGTGGCTACTACCACACCGACGCTGCGAAAACGGCCAAGGTCATGCGCCCGAGTGCAACTCTGAACGCGATCATCGACTGATCACGTTCATCCTTTGAATAAGAAACGCCCGTGGGAAACCTCGGGCGTTTTACGTGTCAGGCGCACTAAAGCTGACAAGTGTTCAGGGGAACGCTCACCCATGAACGACTGTTGGAGCTATAGTTTATTCGGTTGAGATTCGCAGTTCTGGATCAATGTTCTCTGCGATCATGTTGCCAAGAATAATATCGGTAGCGAACAAAAGTCCGTCTGCGTTCCTTATGTCCTTCAGTTGGTTTTCCTTGAGCTTGAAGTCTGCTCTAGGATTATGAACAAGCTCGTGTCTAAGTGAAAAAGTTCTTTCCAAAGCGTTCAATAGCTCTGGCTCAAAGCAAACCACGCATTCTGGCTTGTCTTTTATTCGTACCTTAAGATCAAATACTGCTTTCCATATGCTTTTCCCAAGAAATTTGGAGAACACTTTGTCTACCTTATCTACGTTTTGAAAAGAAACATCACTTGAAACCAACTCTAATGGATGGATTCGCCGTTTGTAGATATCGATTAAGTCTTCAATTCCATACTTAGAGTTGTGGATGTGCTTCAGTTTTGGAGTGAAGAAGTCGGGATCACACTGCTTGAAGACGGCATCCAGCATGTCTCTGAAGTAGACCTCTATGTGAGTGACGAATGATATGACAATCGATCTTGCAAGGAGATTTGAGTAGGTTTGCTCAGTGGCAACACCGATTAGCTCGTTCCCTGCCTCTATGCACTGATCAGCCGCTTCTCGAAGGTTATGATAAGGTCGCGAATGTCGAAGGGCGCGAATTTCTCGGTTTGTGACAACCTGATCAAATTTTGTCTCTGGTCTTTCCAACTTAACAAAGTTCCTATGTTCAATAACACTGCCGCGAATCCAGGCTTGCTCGGGCAACTTTCTTTAGTCAAATGAGATTACAACTAACATATACTGAAATATGGCTAAGAAAGACGACTACTTACTGTCAATTACATCCCCTGTTTCAAACTCTCGCGAATATGCGCCTCGCGCAATTGCATCGTCAGCGGGCCGGGCTTGCCATTTCCAATCGTGACGCCATCCAGCTCAACCACTCCGGTCGCAAAGAGGGGAGAGGCAGTGACGAAGGCCTCGTCCGCCTGCTGTGCTTCGGCGACGGAGAAACCGCGTTCCTCGATCTCCAACCCTTGCTCTTTGGCAAACTCCAGAATGACCGCGCGGGTGACGCCGTGCAGGATGTCGTGAGACAAGGCGCGGGTGATGATGCGGTTGCCCTTGATGATGAAGGCGTTGCAGCTTGACCCTTCGGTCACCAACCCGTCCTCGACAAACCAGACGTCGTCGGCCCCTTTGCGCTGCGCGTCGACCTTGCTCATGCAGGTCCACAGGATCTGCACCGTTTTGATGTCACGGCGACCCCAGCGTTTGTCGGGGCAGGATACGACCTTGAACCCGGTCTCGATGAACGGCATCGAAAGCCATGGGATCGACTGTGTGAATGCGATCAGCGTGGGTTTGGGATCGGCGGGGTAGACAAAATCCCGATCCGCCGGGCCGCGGCTGACCTGCATGTAGATCATGCCCTGGTCCAGATCGTTGCGGGCAATCAATTCGCGGTGCATCGCCAGCAGCGCGTCCTCGTCCACCTGAAACGGCATTTCGATCTCGGCCAGTGAACGAGCCAGTCGTGCCATATGGGCGGGAAACTCGATCAACTTGCCGTCGATGACCGTCGTGACCTCATAAATCGCATCCCCCATCAGGAACCCGCGATCAAAGATCGAAACGGTGGCCTGATCCTCGGGCACGTAGGAGCCATTGACGAAAACGGTGCGGGTCATGGGGAGGTCCTGACGCTGAATTTCAAAGGTTTTGCCTGTTATGAGGGCCAAGGTCGACGAAGGCAAACGGCATGATCCAACCAAATGGCCGTGTGCGCAGAAAAAGAGGTGGCCAAACCCGCGCGCGGCGTCATCTAATGGCGTAAGGCGGGCCGTTTTGCCCAAAGCCCGGAGTGATAAATGTTCAAGAAATTAGTTTTGGTTTTTGTAGCGCTGAGCTTGGTGTCCTGCGGGTCAAGGCAGCGTGCGCCCGAACCTCAGACAGCGCGAATCTCGCCCGTCGGCGGCCCGGTGGTTACTTATCCAAAGTTCGGT
The DNA here is from genome assembly GCF_900172225.1 of Falsiruegeria litorea R37. NCBI lineage: Bacteria > Pseudomonadati > Pseudomonadota > Alphaproteobacteria > Rhodobacterales > Roseobacteraceae > Falsiruegeria > Falsiruegeria litorea. The sequence goes on along the minus strand of NZ_FWFO01000006.1, from coordinate 6,244 downwards.
GACAGCGACCCGCACGAGTGGGAGGGACGATCGCCTCGGGCCTATCCGGTGCATGGCATCGACATCTCTCGCTGGCAGGGGGCGATTGATTGGCGTGTCGCGCGCAATGCAGGTGTGAGTTTTGCCTTTATCAAGGCAACCGAAGGGGGCGACGTCGCGGATCCGAAATTCGAATTACACCGCGATGGCGCCAGACAGGCCGGGGTCCGCTATGGCGCGTATCACTACTATTACTTCTGCCGAACAGCTGCTGAGCAAGCCCGTTGGTTCATTCAGAACGTGCCTAAAGACCCTAACGCCTTGCCCCATGTGTTGGATATGGAATGGAACCCAACTTCACGAACCTGCACAAAGCGTCCCGATGGGGCAACGGTCCGGTCCGAGGCGTTGAAATTCCTGAGCATCCTAGAGCGCCATTACGGCAAGCGACCGATCGTTTATACGACGGTTGATTTCTACCGTGACACCGGAATCGGCAAGCTGCGCGCGACGCAGTTCTGGTTGCGGTCGGTGGCTGGTCACCCGCGCGAGGTTTATCCACGCCAACCGTGGACCTTCTGGCAATACACCGGCACCGGGATTGTGCCTGGAATCGCTGGGAATGTGGATATCAACGTATTTCGTGGATCACCCGAGGCTTGGTTGGAATGGGCTGGTTAAATAACTGTTACATGTCTGGCTGTATAGGCGGGTCTGCCTTGGCTCTTAGGTGTTGTGGGCAAACTCGCTAAGGTCAAAGCAAGTCAGGACGGAGCAGAGTTATGGTGGACCAGCGGCATGAAGGGATGCGGATCGGGGGTGATGTGGTGTTCACGGACGCGACTATCCCGGTTCATTACCCCTATACAGATGAGGTGGTCGGAACCGTTCCTGCAGGTCAGCCAGAGCATGCCGCGCGGGCCTTTGAAATTGCTGCGCGTTACACGCCCAAACTGACGCGACACGAACGAAGCGAAATCCTGCGCCGCGCGGCCGAGCTGATCGGGGAAAAACGGGAGGAGCTGGCGAAATGGCTGACGCTGGAACTTGGTATCTGCCACCAGCATTCAATCTATGAGACCAAGCGCGCGCAGGATGTGTTTCAATTCGCGGCTGCCGAGGCGTTGAAAGACGACGGCGAAGTGTTTTCTTGCGATCTGACCCACAATGGCAAGGCGCGCAAGATTTACACGATGCGTGAACCGGTCCGGGCGATCTCGGCCATCACGCCTTTCAACCATCCGCTCAACATGGTCAGCCACAAGATCGCGCCGTCGATTGCCACGAACAACTGTATGGTGTGCAAACCGACCGAGCTGACGCCGCTGACGGCGCTTGCGCTAGCCGATATTCTGTATGAGGCCGGGCTGCCGCCCGAGATGTTTCAGGTGGTCACTGGGTGGCCCGGTGACATCGGGGACGAGATGGTGACGAACGACCATATCGACGTCATTACCTTTACCGGCGGTGTGCCGGTGGGAAAGCTGATTGCGCAGAAGGCGGGCTATAAACGTCAGGCGCTGGAGCTGGGCGGCAATGATCCGCTGATCGTCTGCAATGACCTGTACGAGGATGATCTGCACAGGGCGGCGGCATTGGCCGTGGCAGGGGCGACCGGCAACTCGGGCCAACGGTGCACCGCGATCAAACGCATTCTGGTACAAGAGAGTGTCGCGGATCGGTTCGTGCCCTTTGTTGTGGAACAGGCCAAGGCAATCCACTTTGGTGACCCTCGGGATCCCGAAACGCAACTGGGCTGCGTGATCCATGCGGACGCGGCAAAACTGTTCGAAGATCGGCTGTTGGCCGCGGCCAAGATGGGCGCGAACATCCTGTACCACCCCGAGCGTGTCGGCGCGCTGCTGCCGCCCATCGTGGTCGACCATGTGCCGCATGATTGTGAGTTGGTGATGGAAGAGACTTTTGGCCCCATCATTCCGATTGTGCGCGTACCGGACGACGATGCCGAGGTGATGCGCATTTCGAACAGTACGGCTTTTGGCTTGTCATCGGGTGTCTGCACAAACGACCTGCACCGGGCAATTGCCTATATCAACGGGCTGAATGTGGGCACCTGCAACATTTGGGAACAACCCGGCTATCGGATTGAAATGTCGCCCTTTGGGGGCATCAAGGATAGCGGAAATGGGGTCAAAGAGGGCGTGATCGAGGCGATGAAATTCTTCACCAACGTCAAGACATACTCACTACCATGGCCGACCTGATCGGGTGTTGTTTAAGAATTTCCCACCATAACTTTTGCAGATTGTTAGTGGGGGCGAACCTCCAATTAGGCAACGCCTAATTCCCAGTAAGAGAGACTGTTCTTTTTGAGCGCTTTTCGCCGTGGCAGGGTTGCTTCTGTCACAGCTAAAGGAGCCAAGAGAGATGGTGGAATACGTCGATACCCTGGTGGTGGGTGCCGGACAGGCCGGGATCGCAATGAGCGAACACCTGAGCCGCAATTCGATCTCTCATCTGGTGCTGGAAAAGCATCGTGTGGCCGAGGCATGGCGCTCGCGTCGGTGGGATTCTCTGGTGGCCAATGGCCCTGCCTGGCACGACCGGTTTCCAAACCTGCATTTCACCACCTGTGGCGCAGATGCTTTCCCGCCCAAGGAACAGGTGGCGGATTATTTGAATGCATATGCCCAGAAGATCGAAGCTCCGATCCGGACAGGCATTGAGGTGACATCCTTGAAACGGAACGAGGAGCGGTCGGGCTTTACCGTCGAAACCTCGGACGGCGTGATCGAGGCGAACTCGGTCATCGCGGCCACGGGCGCCTTCCAGCATGCAGTCATCCCCCCGCTGGTGCCAGAAAGTGCGGGCGTGACGCAGATGCATTCGTCTACCTACCGCAATCCCAATGACCTGCCCGAGGGTGCTGTTCTGGTAGTCGGTGCCGGGTCTTCGGGTGGCCAGATCGCGGACGAGCTGCAGCGTTCAGGCCGCAAGACCTATTTGTGTGTCGGCCCCCATGACCGTCCGCCGCGCGCCTATCGGGGCCGCGACTATTGCTGGTGGTTGGGTGTTCTGGGTCTGTGGGACATCCCGGCCAAAGAGCCGGGAACCGAGCACGTGACCATTTCGGTCAGTGGTGCGCAGGGTGGCAAGACCGTCGATTTCCGTCGCCTGGCGCATGACGGCATGACTCTTCTGGGTCGGGCCAGCGGCTTTGCGGATGGTAAGCTGATGATCGACAGCGACCTTTGCGAAAACATTTCCGCGGGTGATGCCAACTATATCGACATGCTGGATCAGGCTGATGCTTACGCGGACAAGATGGGTCTGGACCTGCCGATGGAGCCCGAGGCACGCACCATGTTGCCCGACCCCGAGTGCATGACCAACCCGATCCGCGAACTGGATTTGGAAGCGGCAGGAATCACCACGATCATCTGGGCGACGGGCTTCCGTCAAGACTTCAGCTGGATGCAGGTCGATGCCTTTGATGAAACCGGCGCCCCTGTGCACCAGCGCGGTGTCTCGAACGAGCCGGGGATCTATTTTCTTGGACTTCCCTGGCAATCGCGCCGCGGTTCGACGTTTATCTGGGGGGTCTGGCACGACGCGGCCTATGTCGCAGATCAGATAGCCATCCAGAAAAACTATCGCGAATATGTCCCCGAAGCCCCTGCAGCCGCCGCTGAATAACGCGCCACGTGAGGAGAATTGAGATGACCGTCTTTGACCCCATCGAAAACCCCGTCGATGCGCTGCGCAAGAATGTGTCGGCCCCCTTTGATCAAGCCCGCGCCATGCCACCGTCGGTCTACTACACTGACGAGTTTCTGGCTCACGAGATCGAGCATATCTTCAAGAAAGACTGGTTCTGTGTGGGCCGTGCCAGCTCTCTGGCCGAAGTTGGCGACTATGTAACCTGTGAGCTGGCCGACCAGCCCATCATCGTTTTGCGGGACAAGGATGGCGAATTGCGGGCCTATTCCAATGTCTGTCGCCACCGGATGTCGACCCTGCTGCATGGGCGGGGCAAGACCAAGTCGATCGTCTGCCCGTATCACGCCTGGACCTACAATCTGGATGGGTCTTTGCGTGGCGCACCTGCGATGAACGGGAACAAGGCGTTCTGCAAGGATGACTATTCCCTGCCCAACATCGCCTGCCAGGAATGGCTGGGCTGGGTCTTTGTCACCCTGAACCCGGATGCGCAGCCGGTGGCCGAGCAGTTGAGCGAGGTCGAGGAGTTGGTCAAAGGCTACGACATGACCAACTACACCGAGACTTTCTTTGAAGAACATCTGTGGGACACCAACTGGAAGGTGTTGGCCGAGAACTTCATGGAAAGCTATCACCTGCCGGTTTGCCACGCGGGCACCATCGGCGGGCTGTCGCGGCTGGACGAGATGATCTGCCCGCCGGGTCGCAGGGCGTTCAACTATCACACCATCCTCAAGGATGAGACGCTGCGGATTGCCATGGCGCACCCCAGCAACGATCGTTTGCAGGGCGATGAGCGGCGCACGACCTTCCTGTTGGCGATCTATCCCAGCTTGCTGATCACGCTGACGCCGGGCTATTTCTGGTATCTCAGCCTGCATCCCAAGGGGCCGTCTCAGGTTCAGATCCGCTTTGGCGGCGGCATGTCGGATGACTATGCCGATGACGCCGAGGCGCAGGAAAACTTGGTCCAGCTGAAGACTTTGCTTGATGAGGTCAACGTCGAAGATCGCGGCTGCACCGAAAAAGTCTATCGCGGCCTTTGTGCCGATGGGGCCGAGCCGGGGCATCTGTCGCATCTCGAGCGTCCGAATTTCGACTTTGCACAATACCTCATGAGCCGGATGGACCCAAGCTTTGAACCCAAGATCGCAGTTTCTGACGCCAAGGAGGGGGCCTGAAGATGTACAGCGAACTGAGCAAGCAACTGCAGGAACTTGCTTCCCTGCCAGCAGATCGCCCGATGTGTATGCCGGGGGCGTTCTACACTGATCCATCGCAATTCCAACACGAGGCCGCCACGGTCCTGCGTCGGGGTTGGCATTGCCTAGGACGCGTGGACGAGGTTCCCGAGCCGGGGGACTACTTTGCGACCCAACTGTTGAACGAGCCGCTGATCGTTGTGCGCCAATCCGACGGTAAGGTCGCGGTCCTGGCCAACGTTTGCCGCCACCGGGGCATGCCCTTGGCCGAAGGGCGTGGTCAGACCAAGCGCTTTGTCTGTTCTTATCACGCCTGGGCCTATGATCTGGATGGCGCGTTGATGCGGGCGGCGCGGATGAAAAACGCAGGCTTCGATGCCAAGAAATGCGGGCTGTATCGTCACAACGTGAAAATCTGGAACGGATTCATTTATGTAAGCCTCGACGCTGATGCCGAGCCGTTCCACTATCCCGAGCTTGAAGCGCTGTTGGCGCCGTATGAGAGCGAAAAGTTCCGCCTCGTGCATGTGGCCGAAGAAGTGTGGAAAACCAATTGGAAGTGTCTCGTCGAGAACTTCATGGAAGGGTATCACCTGTCGGTGGTGCACCCAGAAACGCTGCACGGGTACACGCCCACGGGTCTTGCGCGCAAATTGCTGGGCGGGGACGGGTACACATCATACGCTGCGAATTACCCCAAGGACGTCCCGTCCCGGGGCTACGGTGCGCCGGGCCTGTCCGAGGATGAGCGCCTGCGCTCGACCCTTTTCTCGGTCTTCCCGACGCAAGTGGCCAGTCAGGCCGCCAGTCTGTTGGTGTCGATCAGCATCTTCCCCCTCAGCGCGGGTGAGATCCGGGTGAAATGGACGATGTCGGCCTATGGCGACGATCTGGATGATGAAACCATCGCCCGCCGCATCGCTTTGTGGGAAGACGTAAACCGAGAAGACAGGGAAAAACTGGAACGCATGCAAGTGGCGCTGAACTCGGCTCATGCGTTGGCGGGGCCTCTGGCCGAAGACAACTACGAAGGCACGATCCGCGACTTTCAGTTGTGGCTTGCCAAACAAGATCGGGCGCAATGCGTCGCGTAACAAGGAAAACAAATGTCCCATACACGCATACGCAAGTTCAACACGTCCGAGACGTACCCTGAGCAGAACCTGGACAACGACCTGTGTCAGGCCGTTGTCACCCAGGGCGGCAAGACCGTCTATCTGCGGGGGCAGTGTCCGCAGAACCTGGATGATGCGGTCAACATCGACAGTCACGACCCGGTCGAGCAGACCCACAAGGTGATGCAGAACATCCGCCAGCTGATCGAAGAGTGCGGCGGTGACATGAGCCATCTGGTCAAGGTCGTGGTCTACATCACCGACGTC